>JAJZSC010000045.1:0-8053 GCA_021849995.1 Bacillota bacterium
AGAGAGCTCTGGATATGGCGGAAAAAACGGCTGAGGCATCGATTACTGCTTCTTTAGGGCCTCTCATACATAATCAGCAAGTGGTTGAAAAACTTGAACGCAGAGGGATTAGTGTCATCAATAATATTGAGGATACTCAATTCGGCAATACTTTAATTATCCGCTCACACGGTGTTCCGCCTGGTGTTTATAGAGAAGCGGAATCGAGAGGGGTAAATATAGTTGATGCAACCTGTCCTTTTGTCCAGAAAGCCCAGCGGTTAGCGGCTAAATCCTCGCAAACTGATCAGATTATTGTAGTTGGAGACAGGGACCATCCTGAGGTTCAAGGGATTCTTGGGTGGGCTGGAGAAGAGGCCATTGCGATTGAGACCTTATCTGAAGCAAGCACCTTGCCGTTTTACGATCGATTGGCGGTACTAGCTCAGACAACTCAGCCTGCGGAAAATTTCAAAGGAATTGTGGAAGAATTGCGCAGTCATACTAATCATTTGACTGTTCATAATACAATTTGTAATGCAACAGATGAAAGGCAAAAGGTCGCCAGGGAGTTAGCAGAGAATGTCGACTTAATGATTGTAGTCGGTGGTAAAAATAGTGCTAACACCCGTAAACTTGCTAAGATCTGTTCAGAAAAGACTAAAACATATTTAATAGAAACTGCTGCAGAATTAGAAGAATCCTGGTTTGAGGGTATCCAGACGGTCGGATTGACCGCAGGGGCATCGACACCAGATTGGATAATTGAGGAGGTAAATAAAAAGATGGTAGAAATGAATGAAAAAGATATTGTCGAAGAATCGGTTCAAGCAAATGATAACAATGATTTCAGCATGGATAATTGGTATGCCGATCTTCAGAAGCTGCACAGAGGGGCAGTGGTGGACGGCACTGTAGTAAAAATTACTAATGATGAAGTTTTTGTAGATCTTGGTTGGAAGTCAGAGGGTATCGTCCCGCTCAGAGAATTAGCTATAGGAACACCAAACCATCCAAGTGATGTGGTAGCAATCGGGGACAAAATTAAGGCACTTGTACTAAGAGTGGAAAATGAAGAGGGACACCCTGTCTTATCACGCCGTAGAGCTACTGAAGAAGAGGCAATCGAAAAGCTGGAAAAGCTAGTCGAAACTAAGGGAGAGATTCAGGCTAAAGTAGTGGATGTAGTAAAAGGCGGTTTACTGGTAGATGTAGGAATGCGTGGTTTTGTACCTGCTTCCCAGATTCAGCCAGGCTATGTTGAGGATCTCAATCAATTTATTGGTCAAACCTTACGATTAAGGGTAATTGAATTTGATCCAAATAAGAAGAAAGTAGTATTATCGCAAAAGGTTATTCTGGCCGAAGAGCAGGTAGAAAAGCGTGGCCGTTTGCTGGAAACTCTTCAAGAGGGTGATGTAGTTACCGGTGTTGTTCGAAGGCTTACTGATTTTGGAGCATTTATCGATTTAGGCGGAGTTGATGGTCTTTTACACATATCTGATATGTCATATTCAAGGATTAAACATCCTTCTGAAGTTGTAAAGGTTGAAGATAAAGTAGAAGTACAGGTATTAAAGGTAGATAAAGGCACTGGGAAAATTTCTCTCGGGTTACGTCAGTTAAAGCCGAGCCCTTGGGAGTTGGCAGCCGAGAAGTATAGCGTGGGAACCTTGGTCAAAGGCAAAGTTGTACGTTTAGCCACCTTTGGCGCATTCGTTCAATTAGAAGAAGGAATTGACGCCTTGATTCATATCTCACAACTTTCTGAGAAGCGAGTGACAAAGGTTGAAGAGGTTGTAAAAGTAGGAGAAGTAGTAGAAGCTAAAGTTATAGAGTGTAAGCCGGAGGAAAAAAGAATTAGCCTAAGCATTAGGGAAGCACTTGCCGATGCCCAAAAGGCTAGGGATGCCGAAGTTATGGCTGAGCAACCGGAGATACCTCCCGTTACAATCGGAGACACAATTGGTGAAACGATTAAAAGTGAGGAATAAATAGGAACTTGTGTTGTGTAGAACTAGTGACTTCTTACGGATGTAAGAAGTCATTTGGTTGTTCTATGCAATTGCATAAGTAGAATTATGGTGTATCAGTGTAGCTAGGTGCCGCCTGCGCCATAAGAGTTTCGGGTTAAGTAAGTCAGTATTTTCTATCATGTTTTTTGAATTTATGAGGGTGTGGTGTAATTGAGCAGTACTAGGGCTACCAGTAAAAAAGCTTTTAAAGCCAAAACTTCGAAATCGAAAAAAGGGCAAATAGACTTTCCGCTCCTTTTTTTAACTATTAGCATCTTGGCTTATGGATTAATCATGGTACTAAGTGCTGGTTCGGTATATGGTTTTAACGCAACTCAGAATTCCTACTATTATGTACTGCAGCAGCTTAAATGGACTGCAGTTGGTGGATTGTTTGCTCTCATAACTTACAAGATTCCTTATCATACCTGGCGCAGATTAGCAGGGCTTTCTGTTGTTGTGACTATTGGTTTGCTTGCTGCAGTTCATTTTACCGAAGCTGGTATTGTATCCAAAGGATCAGCTAGATGGTTAGCAATAGGGCCAGTAAATATCCAACCCTCAGAAGCTGCCAAGTTAGCGATTGTCCTGTTCCTGGCTCACAATCTTGATAGAGCCCCGGTAAAACGGATCAAGGACATATGGATACCATTGGTTTTTATCGGGTTAATCGTAGGCTTGGTTTTCAAACAACCTGATCTAGGAACGACAATGGTATTAGTATTCACTACTGCTGCTTTGCTCTGGCAGACAGAACTGTCAACTAAATTGTTTGCTATAGGTATTCCTTTAATGTCTATCCCTGTTATATATTTAATACGAAATACTCCATACCAATGGAACAGAATAGTTATTTGGCAAAACCCTTGGCTGGATGCCTCAAACATGGGTTATCAGATAACTAATGCTCAAATTGCCTTTGGCTCGGGAGGGATATTTGGAGTAGGTCTCGGGCGCAGCCTCCAAAAATATGGGTTTTTACCTGAATCACATACTGACATGATATTTGCTATGGTTGGTGAGGAACTCGGCTTACTGGGAGCTCTAATTTTGATAATTCTCTTTATTTTATTTGTTGCCAGAGGATTCAGTATAGCTAGGGACTGTCCCGACCGGTTCGGCAGACTGCTGGCTTTTGGTCTTACGGCTACCTTAGGTTTTCAAGCAGTCTGTAACTTGGCGGTAGTTACAGGTGTGTTCCCAGTGACAGGTATTACTTTACCTTTAGTATCCTATGGAGGGAGTTCACTATCCGTAACCTTAGCGGAAATTGGCTTACTCCTTAATATTTCTCGATTTCGTAATACTGCAATAGTTCAAAGGGAACAAGTTCAGTCCGGGGTTACTGTGTAAAGTTGACTTGAGCGGGAATAATAGGGAAAGGAAGATCGTTTGGGGGCGATTCTTTGTGTTTCCCTTAGCTGAATGGCTTATTCTCGCTTTGACTGTTCTTGCCTGGGCAGAGAGTCACCGTTTCAAGAAACTTGGACTGACTCTCATTCTTGTCTGGGTTATTGGTAAGTATTTAGAAGGAATCTGGGGTTGGCTGCAGCCATGGCATATATATTACTCCCGTTTGCTAGTAGCCGCTGTCTTTTGTTTGTATGCTTTTACCAGGGCTAAACGCCATGTTCTGCCACTTATCTTTACAAGTTTAACCTTTTTGGGGCAGAATCTATTTTTGGTTAATGAACCTGGAATTGTACCGATGGAACAGTTGGTTTTTTCTTTGATAATTTTTATCGTAGCCTGGTTCACAGCCCAAGAATATTGGAGTATGGCTTTTGCTATCTCCGGTTCAGTTTTACTGAATCAACTTTTTGTTTTTTTCTGTTTTGGGGGAATTGTTAGACATTTGGATTTCCCAGATCCTTTTCTGTGGCATTTTTCTGCAAGCTTTCTTGTGATTAGCGGAATCTTTAATTTTGTTTTAAGCAAAAGGGTGGTTAAAGCTCCGTCCAAACAGTCAGAAGAACAAAATGAAGGATACTTGGGAGAAGCAGATTTGTTGGAAAAGGGAACTGACGAATTAGGCCCGATTATTGAGTAGGGGGATGAAGAAGTTTGTCTAAAGGGCTGGAGGTTGCCTATGTCGAGGCAAACAGTATTGCGGAGGAGCTGGAGATATTTCCTGGGGATAGGATAATTGCCGTAAATGATGAAGAGATTAATGATTTGATTGACTTCCAATACTTAACAGCAGAAGAGGAATTCACAATACTTTTAGAGAAAAAGAACGGTGAAATATGGGAAGTTGAGATAGAACGGGAGCCGGGTGAAGTCCTGGGTCTGGAAGTAGAGGCTGTAAGCTCCCAAGGCTTAAAGGTCTGTAAAAATAATTGTGTTTTCTGCTTTGTAGCTCAGATGCCTGAAGGAATGAGACCGTCTCTCTATGAAAAAGATGACGACTATCGGCTATCCCTTACCCAAGGTAGTTTTATTACCTTGTCGAATTTAACTGAACAGGAAGTCGACAGAATTCTCAATCTAAGACTAAGTCCCCTCTATATTTCGGTGCACGCTTGGGATTCACAGGCCAGGGTACGCTTGATGAAAAACCCCAAGACCGGCGATGTTAGTAAACTCATTAAGGAATTTGTAGAGGCTGGCATAGTATTACATACACAAATAGTCTTAGTACCAGACTATAATGACAAACAAGTGCTGCAGGAAACAGTGGCAGAGTTAGGAAAGCTTTTTCCGGCTGTCCAGTCGATCGCGGTAGTGCCTGTAGGACTTACCAAGCATCGGAAGAAGCTTCCGAATCTAAGGACCTTTACAGCACTGGAAGCACAGGAAATCTTGGAGGTCGGGCATAAGTGGCAGGAAGAGTTTTTTACTAAGTATGGTACTCATCTGGTGTATTTTTCTGATGAGTTTTATGCTATGGCCCAGATGGAATTCCCCGATCCTGAAGTATATGATGATTTTCCACAACTTGAAAATGGTGTGGGTATGGCCAGCCGTTTTAGGGCAGAGCTGGAACTAGTTTGGCATCAGCTTCCTGACCAGATTACCCTACGGAAAATTCACCTGATTACTGGAGTTTCGGCTGCCTCCTTCTTTGCAAAGATTAAGAATAGACTTCAACAAATAAAGGGCTTAGAGATAGAGATTCATGTGATCAAGAATCAGTTTTTTGGAGAAACAGTGACTGTGGCAGGTTTACTTACAGCCCAGGACATTGCTGCTCAAACAGGAGACTTAGCCGGAGAGGAATTTATAATTCCAAGGGTAATGTTAAAAGCGGATGAAGATATCTTTTTGGATGACAAATATGTTGCTTGGCTTGAGGAAAAACTAAATGGTAAAGCTATTATTGCAGATAATGATGGAGCAGCCTTTTTGGAGGCAGTACTAGGCTATGCTTTGGAGGTAGAGTAGATTGAGTAAACCGATTGTAGCAATTGTAGGCCGTCCTAACGTGGGAAAATCGACTTTGTTTAACAGAATAGCAGGTGGGCTTGTAGCTATTGTTGAAGACAGGCCTGGTGTTACTAGGGACAGGCTATACAGGGACACCGAATGGCTTGGCCGAAAATTTAGCTTAATTGATACAGGTGGAATCGAATTCAAGGATGTAAGCACTCCGATCTCTGCTCAGATGCGCCGCCAGGCAGAGATAGCCATGGAAGAAGCAGATGTCATAGTCCTGGTGGTTGAGCTTAAATCCCTGACAGCAGATGATGAGATGATAGCGCAAACTCTTCGAAAGTCAGGAAAACCTGTAATACTTGCGGTGAACAAGGTTGAGAACTTTGAAAAAGCTCAAAGTGAGCTGTATGATTTTTATAGCCTTGGCTTAGGCGATCCAGTTGCTATCTCAGCCGTTCATGGAATGAATGTGGGGGATTTGCTGGACAGAGTCATCTCGCATTTTCCTAGTGAACAAGAAGAAGACTATCAGCCTGATGTGATTAGGATCGCAGTAATCGGGCGGCCTAATGTAGGGAAATCGTCCCTGGTCAACAAGCTGCTTGGTGAGGAAAGGGTTATTGTAAGCAACATTCCTGGAACTACCCGTGATGCGATTGACACACCCTTTGAACATGAAGGCAAGAATTATGTTTTGATTGATACCGCAGGGATGAGAAGAAAAGGGCGGATTGAAGAACTTACTGAGCAGTATAGCGTATCCCGTTCCTTAAGAGCAGTAGACCGGTCTGATGTGATTTTGATGTTATTAGATGCTCCGGAAGGAGTAACAGAGCAAGACAAAAAAATTGCCGGGTACGCCCATGAAGCGGGTAAAGGGTTAGTAATTGTAGTAAATAAATGGGATCTAATCGAAAAAGATGAAAAGACTATGAATAAATTCGATGCAGATATCCGTGAACAACTTGGTTTTATGCAGTATGCTCCAACCATTTTTATTTCGGCGAAAACAGGACAAAGAGTGACAAAGGTCTTGGAATTAGTTGATTTTGTCTCAGAGCAGAATTCAACCAGGGTTGCGACAGCTACCTTAAATGGTTTAGTCAAAGAGTGGGTGCATTTGAATCCACCACCTACTGACAAGGGACGGCGCCTGAAGATTCTTTATACTACCCAGGTTGGTGTTAAACCACCCACCTTTGTGTTCTTTGTTAATGATCCGGAGTTAATGCACTTTTCCTATAAGCGCTACTTAGAGAACCATATCCGGAAGAGCTTCGGGTTCGAGGGCTCGCCTATCCGGATTGTTATCCGTCAAAAGGACGAGGAGAGGGATTAGAACATGGAACGATATTTTATATTTATCATTTCATATCTTTTGGGTGCGATTCCTTTTGCCTATTTGGCCGGACGTTTAAAAGGTATCGATGTTCGCAAACATGGAAGCGGTAACATTGGTACCACTAATGCTTTTCGTCTCCTGGGAGCAAAACTGGGAATTGCGGTTCTCCTGGGGGATGCTGCCAAAGGTGCCTTAGCAGCCTATGCAGGGTTCTGGGCGGCGGGACCATGGGGTGGAATAATCGGTGGGCTTCTAGCTATGGCTGGCCATAGCTGGAACCCGTTCTTCGGGTTTAAGCCAAGCGGCAAAGGTGTAGCTTCAGGCTTTGGGGTAATTTTAGTGCTTATGCCCGAAATTACACTATTGGCAGCCAGTTTGTTTCTCATCACAGTAATTGCTACAAGATACGTATCCTTAGGTTCAAGTATAGGGGCCTTAACCGTTCTAATATCAGTATTTGTATTCGCCCAGCCGTTGGCTTATCAAGTGTTTGGGCTAATTGCAGCAACAGTTGTGCTGCTTAGACATCGCACGAATTTCCAAAGAATTTTGAAAGGTACAGAGCACCGGTTTGGAGAGAAAAAAGTATAGCAGGAGGAGAATGATGGGAAATATTGTTGTCTATGGGGCAGGAAGCTGGGGAACAGCCCTGGCTGCCTTGGCAGCAAAAGCCGGGCATGTGGTCAGTCTCCTTGGCAGAGACCAGGAGCATATTGACCAACTAAATCAAACGAGGGAGAATTATCGTTACCTTCCTGGAATAACTCTTCCGTCAAAAGTATTTGTTACTACGGAATTAAGGGTTCTTTCTGAAGCAGATATGGTTATACTTAGCGTTCCTTCTCATTCAGTTAGAAAAGTAACTCAACTGATAAGGACAAATCTGAAAAAGGACAGCATTATAGTAAATACTGCGAAAGGCTTGGAAGAAGGCACACATCTGAGACTTTCTCAAGTGATCAAACAAGAGTTGCCTGACTTTCCAGTAGCAGTATTATCCGGACCTAGCCATGCAGAGGAAGTTGGCCGGGATGTACCTACCACAGTTGTCGTAGCTTCAGAACCTCAAATCGCCGAAGTGGTTCAGGATACCCTGATGACCCCTCGTTTCAGGGTTTATACTAACCCTGATCTGATAGGAGTTGAAATCGGGGGAGCCTTAAAGAACGTTATAGCTCTTTGTACTGGAATTGCTGATGGACTCGGGTTTGGTGATAATACGAAGGCTGCCCTGATGACCAGGGGCTTGGCTGAAGTCGCCAGGCTTGGGGTATATTTAGGAGCCCAGCCTTTAACTTTTGCTGGTCTGGCAGGGATTGGGGATCTTATAGTTGCGTGTATG
>JAJZSC010000045.1:8063-10407 GCA_021849995.1 Bacillota bacterium
GAGTTTACATAGTCGGAATCGAAGGGCGGGAGTACTTTTAGGTCAGGGGAAACAACTCGATCAAGTGCTTAAAGAAGTAGGTATGGTTGTCGAGGGTATCCGTACAACCAGGGTCACCTACGAGTTAGGGAAAGAGTATGGCATCTCCATGCCGATAACAGAGCAAGCTTATGAAGTATTGTTTAATGGAGCAAATCCTCAGGACGCTGTGAATAATCTCATGTCAAGGGGGAAGAAGCACGAGCTGGAGGAAGTAGCTGAGATCGCTATGAATGGGGCGAGGAAAGCTACTTCGCTGTAATGGTGTTAAGTATCCGATACCTCTGGGTCGGTCGGCAAGATGCTAAATGAGCAATTACCTGCTTAGTAGCTTTACTAAAGCAGGTTTTTTTATTTAAAAAATTTTTGGTTAAAGACACTGACATATTTGCCCAGCCTCGTCAATATACTTATACTGCTTAACGTGCTAGTCCAGTCAGCCAGTTTCCATCATCTAGCCGCTAGGAGGTGGAAGGGAGATAAGGTGGGGGCCCTTCCCCAATTTTGGGACAGCACTCAAAAGGGAGGGATATACTATAATGGAGAAAGTGGACATTTTTAGGGATATCGCCGAGCGCACAGGTGGCGATATCTATCTCGGGGTCGTTGGGCCGGTCCGCACAGGGAAGTCCACCTTTATCAAACGTTTCATGGACCTCCTGGTCCTGCCCAATATCATGGATGTGTTTGAGCGGGAGCGGGCCAAAGATGAACTTCCTCAAAGTGGTGCCGGGAGAACTATCACCACAACCGAACCAAAATTCATTCCTTCAGAAGCAGTTGAAATCATTGTGCGCGATACTATTCACATGAATGTACGCTTGGTCGATTGCGTAGGTTATTCAGTGGATGGAGCCATCGGCTATGCGGCCGAAGATGGCGAAGAACCGAGAATGGTACATACCCCATGGAGTCCGGAAGCTATACCTTTCCAAGAAGCAGCCGAAATCGGAACCCGTAAAGTAATTACTGATCATTCCACCATAGGGATTGTAGTAACAACGGATGGTTCAATTGGCGAAATTTCCAGGGACTCCTATTTAAATGCTGAGGAAAGAGTTATCTCGGAATTACAGCAACTGGGCAAGCCGTTCATTATCGTTCTGAATACCACTCGTCCGTATGCCGAGCATACCATGGAACTCTGCCGTTCCCTTGAAGAAAAGTATGGAATTCCTGTTATTCCAGTTGACTGTATGGAAATGACACCAGAGGATATTACTCAGATCTTAGAAGAAGTTCTTTATGAGTTCCCAGTATCTGAAGTCAATATTGAGTTGCCGAAATGGGTAGAAGAGTTAGATTCAAGCCATCCTATCAGGGCGAGCTTTGAAGACACTGTCAAGCAATCTATTGAAGGTATACGAAGAATCCGTGATATTGATCGCGCTCTCGATTCCTTGGCTGAATGCCCACATGCCCAGGACGTAATGCTGAAACAAATGAATTTAGGAACCGGGATCGCCAGTATTGAGATGACAGCGATTGACGGCTTGTTTACGAAAGTTCTGGAAGAGCTTACAGGAATACCGATTGAGGGAGATCAAACCTTGATCCGTCTGGTCTTGGATTACAGCAAAGCTAAGAAAGAATGGGATAAAATCTCGGCTGCCATCGAGGAAGTAAAAAATAACGGTTACGGAGTTGTAACACCTCAACTTGATGAGATGTTCCTGGAAGAGCCTGAGTTGGTTAAGTCAGGCGGACATTATGGAATAAAACTCAAAGCCAGCGCTCCATCTCTGCACATTTTAAGAGCTGATGTAACGACTGAGATTACCCCACTCATTGGCACGGAAAAGCAAGCTGAAGAGTTAGTGCGTTATATTTTGGATGAGTTTGAGTCCGATCCAAAGAAAGTTTGGGAGTCGAACATTTTTGGCAAATCACTTCATGATCTGGTTCGCGAAGGAGTACAAAACAAGCTTTACAGAATGCCTGAAAACGCTCAAAGAAAATTGCAGGATACTCTCCAAAGAATCGTTAATGACGGAAATGGCGGTTTGATCTGCATCATAATTTAATGAGCTACTTATGTTTCAGTAGTTAAAACTAGGTACAATATTGTGGGGGTGTCCTGAAGGGCACTCCTTTACTGTTGTTAATGGTGTAAGCATCATCATTAGAGAATGGATATCTCCAGGATTTTGCTTCACACCACTCACTCTATAAGCTGCGCGGACCAAACTAAACGCTCAAGTAGCTTCGCTCCAACACGAAAGCCTCCAGTGGAGGGTTTCGCCGAAGCCGCCAGCTTAAAGAGACAGCCTAACGGCGAAGGATGAACTGGCCAAATCGGCGTCCT
>JAJZSC010000045.1:10417-12024 GCA_021849995.1 Bacillota bacterium
CACCTATCAGAAAAGCATGAATCTGTGGCGGCATAAGTGCAACATCGGCTTCCGTCTTCGCCAAAGGCTCGGCACAAGCCGTGTTTTCTATACCTCAGTGGCCAGTTGGAAACGTCCTGTTTCCAACCCGTTTCCGCTGCGTACTTTTCGCGAAGTTTGATTTCCTGCTCGCTTAAAGCCATTCCCTTATGTAAATCAAAATCCTTCGGCAGCTTCTCGGATTCTAGCTAAAGAAATTTGGTCTGCGAGCGTACGTCTGAGCATATGTAACGTACTGCTTGCAATACGTAAGTCTAGGACCCTAATACTATTGGCCAAAGCATATACTTCTTTCAGAGTAGAGGCTTGTAAGTACTTGAATAAATAGTTTTAAGTGTTATAATAAATATACCTATAGGGGGTATATTTATAAAAGAGGTGAGATAATGGCAAAAAATAATATTTATTTAAAAGAAGTGTTTTTTTGGCCTTCTAGAAATATAGCTTTAGCTATCCCGATTGTTTTATTATTGGGATTCCTAACAGGTCTAGTCTTTGATACCTCAGGGTTAAAAAAGTTTATCCTGCCGATTACAGTTTTAATGATTTATCCGACTATGATAGGGTTTAAACCTAAGGAAGTTCTAAACCTATCACAAGGTAAACTTATGGCTTCAATCTTTTTGCTAAACTTTATAGTGGTCCCCGCAGTTGCCTATTTGCTTGGGGTAGGTTTTTTGCTCCAAGATCCTCAGCTGTTTGCCGGTCTGGTTATTACATCTTTATTGCCAACCAGTAATATGACGATTGCTTTTACAATGTTGGCTAAAGGTAACGTCCCAGCAGCAATTAAATCAACTACTGGAGGTTTACTTTTGGGCTGTTTGCTGGCTCCGTGGTATTTGTTGTTTATGGTTGGAAAGTATGTTCCTGTAGATATTCTATTAACTCTTAAGACAATTTCTTTGGTAATTGTCTTACCCCTTATATTCGGGGTTGCCACTTATTCATATATTATGAAGAAATATACGCTGGAGTATTTCCAGAAAAGTATTAAACCGTATTTACCAGCCGCAAGTACTTGGGGAATGGTCTTTATAATCTTTATAAGCATAAGTATGAATGCTCCACGTATAGCATCTAATTTGCATATCTTTATGATAGCTTTGACTGTGCAAATAGTTTTTTACGCCTTCAATTATATGCTCGCTACTATAGTTGGCAGGAACTTCTTTAAGCCCCAGGATTCTTTAACCTTGGTGTTTTCGACGGTGTTAAGAAACCTTTCTATATCGATCGGTTTGGCAGCAACGGCTTTTGGAGCGAATGCTGCTCTCATGGTATCTCTTGCCTTCTTAATCCAAGGTCAGGCCGCTGCTTGGTTTATTAAGCTAAATGAGCGCTACGCAATTCTTAAAAGTAAATCCGTAAAAAATCAGATTTCCAGTTGATTATCAAGGTATGTCGCCTATACAGTGCTGCCAGGAAATGGATGTTTCCAGGATTTTGTTTTACACCGCTCACTTTGTAAGCTGCGCGGACCAAACTAGCGCTCAAATTACTTCGCTCCAACACGAAAGCCTCCAGTGGAGGGTTTCGCCGAAGCCGCCAGCTTAAAGAGACAGCCT
>JAJZSC010000046.1 GCA_021849995.1 Bacillota bacterium
GTTTATTGTCACAATCAACGATGAAGAATGCACCGGTTGCAATGCTTGTACAGCAGGATGTCCAGCACGTCTCCTTGAGTTCGTTGACGGAAAAGCTGTGGTTACTGGTGATGAGAGCGAGTGCATGGGTTGCGAAAGCTGCACAACTGTATGTCCCTCAGGTGCTGTTTCCATTATGGAAATGTAATATTAAAACTTTTAAATGGAGGTCGAGCCATGACTGAAAAAAGAACTCCAAAACTGGACGAGTTGCAAAAAGGTAAATGGCCCAGTTTTGTGACAGAAATGAAAAGAGCTGCAGTGAAGAGTCCGGCAGCTGCTGAACTTGTTCAGCTATTGGAAAAGTCCTATGAAGAGAGAAAAGGTCACTGGAAACACGGTGGTATCGTGGGTGTAAAAGGTTACGGCGGCGGTGTTATCGGTCGTTACACAGATGTTCCTGAGGAATTCCCGAACCTTGCAGAATTCCACACTATGCGTTTAAACCAGCCTGCCGGTTGGTTCTACAACACCAAGTCATTACGTGATCTTTGTGATATCTGGGAAAAACATGGTAGTGGTTTGACTAACTTCCACGGTTCTACCGGAGACATCATTATGCTCGGAATGACTACTGAGCACATCCAACCAGCATTCGATGAGTTCAGTGAAGCTGGATTTGACCTCGGTGGTTCTGGTTCTGACTTAAGAACTCCTAGCTGTTGCGTTGGACCTGCTCGTTGTGAACATGCTTGCTATGATACCTTAGAAGCATGCCACGACATCACTAACGAGTTCCAAGATGAACTTCACAGACCGATGTGGCCTTATAAGTTTAAGATTAAGTTCTCCGGTTGTGCTAACGACTGCACAGCTTCTATCGCGCGTTCTGACTGTTCTGTAATCGGTACTTGGAGAGATACATTGAGAATTGACCAAAACGAAGTTAAGGCCTATGTAGAAGCAGGTCTTGATATTCAAGCTGCTGTTTGCGACAAGTGCCCAACCCGTGCTCTCAAGTTCGATTACAAGAACAACGAGTTGAACGTTATTCCTGAAGATTGCTCCCGTTGTATGCATTGTATCAATGTAATGCCTAAGGCAATCCAACCTGGCAAAGAAAAAGGTGCAACAATTCTTCTCGGTGGCAAGTCCACAATCGTTCAATCTGCTTTCATGGCTTGGGTAATTGTACCGTTCATGAAAATGGAAGGCGACTATGAGGAGTTCAAAGACTTAATGCGACGTATTTGGGAATGGTGGGATGAAAATGGTAAGACCCGTGAGAGAATCGGGGAGACCATCTATCGTCTAGGTATGGGTAAATTCCTCCGTGAAGTTGGACTTCCTCCTGTGCCTCAAATGGTATTCAGACCACGTGCTAACCCATATGTATTCTGGCCGCAAGATGAAATTGAAAAGTAATCGAAGCCACGATTTTTAGAATAAATTAAACCGAGAGGTGGATAAGGATGGCAAGATTAGATCAAGGACCTCCACATTATGAACAAATGCTTCCTCCAATTATTAAAGAGAACTACGGTAAATGGAGATATCACGAAATTCCTCGTCCGGGAGTGCTAAAGCACGTTTCTGAGACTGGAGCAGAGCTCTACTCCATCCGGGTAGGATCTCCCCGTCTGGTCAGTATTGAGTTTGTACGCGATCTTTGCGATTTAGCCGATAAATTCTGTGACGGACACCTTCGTTTTACTGCCCGCCACAACGTTGAGTTCCTGCTTGGTGATGCTAGTAAAGTAGAACCACTGATTGCTGCTTTGACTGAAAAAGGTCTGCCTGTAGGTGGAACCGGAGCTTCTATCAGTAACGTTGTTCATACTCAAGGATGGGTACACTGTCATACCCCTGCTACTGATGCTTCTGGTGTAGTTAAGTCTGTAATGGATGACCTCCATGACTACTTCGAAGAAATGAAGCTTCCCGCTAAATTAAAAATCGGTCTCGCTTGCTGCTTGAACATGTGTGGAGCTGCTCACTGCAGTGACATCGCGATCGTAGGTGTTCACAGAACTCCTCCTCGCATCAACGACGAGAAGATCCAAAAAGGAACAGAGATTCCTTCTCTCGTAGCTAGCTGCCCGACCGGCGCAATTAGGCCAAATCCAAAGGCTAAGAGTGTAATTGTTAACGAAGACAAGTGTATGTACTGCGGTAACTGTTACACTATGTCTCCTGGTATGGAAATCATGGACCCTAAAAATGACGGCTGTGCGATTCTTGTGGGCGGAAAGACCTCCAATGCAAGAACTGCTCCTAGCTTCTCCCGCATGGTAATTCCTTTCTTACCGAACAATCCTCCTCGTTGGCCTGAAGTTACCGAAGCAATCAGAAACATTATCGATGTTTGGGCTGCTAATGCTCGTCAAGGTGAGCGTGTTGGTGAGTGGATCGAGCGTATTGGTTGGGAAAGATTCTTCACCTTAACTGGAATTCCTTTCTCAGACAAACTTATCGACGACTATATCTTCTCAAGAGAAACCTTCCGTACTTCAGCAGCATTTAAGTTTTAATTTATAAAGAAAGGGGATGCACGCAAATGGAAAAAGGACCTGCTAACCCCGAAATCAAGCAAAAAGTTGTAGCTTATCTTGATACAGTGCAAAAAGCAAAGAGTAAAGATATTGCTGCCGCTATCGGTGAAAAGAAATCAGATGTAGACTTAGCTGTCAAAGAACTTGCTATGGAAGACATTGTAGAGTACTTGTACATTACAACAACTTTCATCGCACTCAAAGGTAAAGTCGGAGCACCTGAGTAAAACAAGTAAAGGTTCGGGATAGGATAATAACCTGTCCCGAACCTGCACACTAGTCTAAGCAAAAATTGGGAAGATTCTGAATATAGAGATTTGACTAATTAATAATTAGAGAGACTGCTATATCAGCTGGTAGTTCTCCCTATTAAGGATCAAGAAACCGCGATATCATCTAGCAATTTTTTGGAGGTAGGGAAATAATGAGCGTCCTATTTGGCTGGGTTTTACCCTACATCGTAATAATTTTATTCCTTGGCGGGATGATCCATCGCATGTTGATGTGGGCTCATGTCCCCGTACCTTTCAAGCTGACAGTATTTCCAAGCCCAAAGACAACAGGCGGTGCTGTAGCAGATCTTGTGAAAGAGACTGTAGGCTTTAGAAGCTTGTGGCGTGGAAATAAAGGTTTGTGGTTTGGCGCATGGTTGTTCCATATCTCTTTAGCGATGGTTATAATTGGGCATGCTGTTGGGATATATTATTCTGGTCATCACTTCATGATGTTTGGTAGTACAGCGGAACAAAGCGAACATCTCTCTGTGGTGATAGGAACGTACGCAGGAATCGCTTTGCTGTTGGGGCTGTTAATACTGCTTATAAGAAGAGCCAGTTCACCACAGCTTCGTTTTATTTCGAACTTCTCGGATTATCTGGTTCTACTATTAATACTTGGAATAGCCATGAGTGGTATGTATATGCGCTGGTTTGCGGACGTACCTTATAGTGTAGTTCGCAGCTATTTGGCAGGATTATTAACGCTCCGTCCAATAGCACCTCCAGACAATTCAGCCTTTATGGTACACTTTACTTTAGTACAGCTGCTACTCTTGTACTTCCCCTACTCAAAACTAATGCATGCCTGTGGGTTGTTCTTTAGCCGTTGGCTGATTACCCGCCCTCATGAAAGACAGGTGATCTTAAAATGAGTGAAGTAAGAATACCATATGAAGCCAAAGAAAAAGATCTCAAAGTAATGCATGTTGGGGCAGTTCCCGCAGAGGAGAGGCCAAAGGCAGCGTTAGAATTGCTAGGAGAGATGCTTAAATACAAAAGATCTCTTAAGCTCTATCTTGATGTATGTACCCATTGTGGTGCCTGTGCCGAGCAGTGCCATTCCTATTTAGGTACGAAAGACCCTTACAATATGCCTGTAGCCAGAGTTGAACTCGTACGGCGAGTATATAAAAAGTTTTTCGCTCCGGGCAGGTCCTTCCTCAGAGCCTGGGAAGGGGCGAAAGATATCGATCAGGAAACGATTGATCTTTGGTACAAGTATTTCTATCAGTGTAACCAGTGCCGTCGTTGTGCGATTTTCTGTCCAAAGGGAATCGACACCGCAGAGGTTACCATTGCAATGAGGGAGCTGCTTGCTCACCTCGGGCTTGTAACCAAGTTCCATGCTGGTATTGTAAAGAACATGAAAACTACTGGAAATAACATGGGAACTCCACTGCCGGCGATCTTAGATGGCATTGAATTCTTAGAAGAGGAACTGAAGGAAGAGACAGGACTGGATATTAAAATTCCTGTCGATATGGAAGGCGCGGAAGTGCTCTTCAATCCATCATCCTCTGACCTCTTTACCAACACTGATGGTTTCATGTCTGTAGCAAAGATCTTTCATAAAGCTGGAGTATCCTGGACTTTGAGTTCCCGGATCGCTGAGACTGCCAACTTCGGACTTTTCTTTCACGAACCGACCATGCGTGAACACAACATGAAGTTAATGAACGCAGGAAAAGATCTGGGAGTAAAACGTATCGTTGCTGGCGAGTGCGGGCATGGTTGGAGAACTTGGAGGATGTTTACCGACACTATCAATGGACCGCTTCCGTTTCCTGTTGTTCATTTATTTGAAGAAGTACTGGACTATATGAGGGACGGGAGAATTCAGTTTGATAAAACCAGGAACCCAGAGCTCATCACTTATCACGATCCATGTAACTATGGACGCGGCGGAGATCTGATGGATCAACCACGCGAAATATTGAGAGCTTGTGTTCAGAACTTTGTTGAGACAACCCCAACTAAGGAATATAGCTATTGCTGTGGCGGAGGATCGGGAATTCTCATGGATGAGGCTATGGAAATCAGGATGGCACTTGGTCAACCTAAGGCGGAGTCTGTCAGAGCCACCGGAGCCGAGATTCTCTGTGCACCGTGTGCTATCTGTAAAGCACAACTTCCTGTAGTAATGAATCATCATAAAGTAGATGTTAAAGTTAAGGGTTTAAGCGATCTGATGGGTCGTGCCTTAATCCTATAAATTTGCAAATAACAAGGAGGAAAAAACAAATGGCAGATTTAATTGTAAATGGTCAAGCTATTCCTTTGGATGAAGATGGTTTCTTGGAAGATACCGAACTATGGAATGAAGAAGTTGCTAAAGCTCTTGCTTTAACTGAAGACGTTCCTGAGTTAACTGAAGAGCATTGGAAAGTTATCAACTATCTTCGTGACTACTTCGCAAAATTCGGAGTTGCTCCAATGGTTCGCAAACTCTGTAAAGACACCGGTTGTGACCTAAAGACTATCTATGAGTTGTTCCCAAGCGGTCCTGCAAAAGGTGCTTGTAAAATTGCTGGTCTTCTGAAGCCTACCGGTTGCGTATAAGGTATATCAGAAATCTAGTTTAGCAAGGCTGTGCATGTGGTGCCTGAGGGCTGTGAGTTAATGAAAGGATGTGGGAGAGATGTTACCAATAGCAGAACAACAAGGACAAATCAGCAGGAACGTCACCCGCCTAATTATCGGAGCACCTCAGGGGCGCAGTGGAAAAACTACCTTCACCCTGGGCTTACTTCGGGCACTTTCCCGACAGGGAAAATCAGTACAGCCCTTTAAAAAAGGCCCGGATTATATTGACCCAAGTTGGCATACGGCTGCGGCAGGACGTACCTGCCGCAACCTTGATTCTTTTTTTATGAACAAGGAGGAAATTTGTCGCTCTTTGTTGGATTCTTCACAAGAAGAAGGGATTAGCATCATAGAAGGTGCTATGGGTCTCTTTGATGGACTGGATTTGGAAGGCAGCAGTTCTACCGCCGAAATAGCTAAGATAACTAAATCCCCTGTACTTCTTGTAGTTGACGCCACCAGGATGACCCGCAGCATTGCTGCAATGGTGATGGGCTATCAGAACTTTGATCCGGACGTGAAAATCTGCGGAGTAATTCTAAATAAAGTTGCAAGAGCTCGTCATGAACGGCTGGCCAGAGAGTCTATCGAGCACTTTTGCAAGATTCCGGTTGTAGGAGCAATTCCGAAGGATGCAATGCTTACTATCCCGGATAGACACCTTGGCCTAGTTACTAATGGCGAGATGAATGAGAATGAAGAATTGCTTGATTACTTGGCTGATGTGATCAGCAAGCATGTTGATTTAGATAGGGTTTGTCAGCTGGCCGAAGAGGCTCCGGAACTTTCTATCCCGCAAAGGATAAATATCTCTAGTCTACCAGGATATATGTTAAAGACAAACCCTAAGCTGAGAGTCGGGGTAATTAAAGACAAGTCGTTTAGCTTTTATTATCCAGAGAATCTGGAAGCCTTAGAGAATTTAGGGGCTGAGATTGTTATCTTTAGCAGTATTGAGGACTCGACCCTCCCCAAAGATTTGGATGCCCTTTACATCGGAGGCGGCTTCCCGGAAGTCTTTGCGGCTGAGATTGAAAAGAATACAACATTACGTCAGGAGATACGGATTGCTGCGGAAAATGGGCTGCCGATTTATGCTGAATGCGGCGGACTAATGTATCTGGGACGCACAATCAAGGTTAATGACTCTGTGTATGATATGGTCGGACTGCTCCCCTTTGATACCCAAATGGAGAGTAAACCGCAAGGGCATGGATATACTATCATGGAGGTTAGCTCTGGAAATGCAATGTTTAAGCCGGGGACTATCATCCGTGGACATGAGTTCCATAACTCACGGATCATTAACATTGCTTCGGACGTAGTATACGCTTATAGAGTAAAACGTGGTCATGGCTTTGATGGGGAACATGATGGTATTTGCTATAAAAATGTTGTAGCTGCTTATAACCATATTCATGCTTCAGGTTGCCCGGAATGGGCCGAGAATTTTTTGTCTGGAGCTGTCAAATACAGAACAACAAGGTGGTCACAAAGAGAACGTGTTGCAGGAGAGTAGCCTTAGGCAACTCTCCTCTCTAAATTTAATTTTATCATTTAACAATTATCGTATATAATAGAATATAAGCTTCTGAGAGCGTGGCAACATCGATTCCCTCTTAAGGGAATTTTTTTGGCATATTAGACTTTCAAGGATTCTAGGGTTCACTATTGAAAATTATAGAAGGTGGATTTTATTTGAAGGAGGTGTTTGAAGAGGGGAGCTATTGTCTGCTAGATTTCAGGTAAATCCTTATCATGCTTGTGAAATGTTTTTTAAGTGGGGAGCCTTGAAAAGGAGAGGATAACCTGTGGCCAATGTATCCACCGCAAAGAAACCAACAACTCCTTCCGGGGGTTGGACCGACCTTTGGAAGCTAGAAGATTATTGGGCTGTCTGGCTTGGTACAGCAATTATATTATTGGCGATCTTGCTTTGGAATGAAGGCAACACATTTATGAATTGGATTTCCCTCAAAGTACCAAGCTATAGCCATTTTGAGGCTGCTTATAGCTATATTATCATTCATACTAGCGCACTTTTCGCACTTTATTTATTTTTCCTGATTTTATTCTCTATAGCTGTTAAAGCGCTCTCACAGGAAATTATTCCCTTTCTCGCCGGATTTACTGTCCTGTTCACTTTAAGCGTTGCTGTTGCGGTGGGAGGTTCTTGGGATGTAATGAAAAGATACAACCTTGAAACTCCTCTGCTTGCTCTTGCGGTTGGTCTGGTAATCGGGAATCTTATCAAGATTCCAGCCTGGCTGAGTACAGCGCTTCGGACACAGTTTTTTGTAAAGACTGGGATCGTGCTAATGGGTGCTACCCTACCGGTTACCCTGATTGTTCAAGCCGGCTCAACGGCCTTTGCTCAGGCAACAATTATCGCAGCAGCAACTTTCCTCTCTATCTACTGGGCCGGTACACGCATTTTTGATCTGGATAAGCGCTTTGCGGCAACATTGGCAGCCGGAGGTTCTATCTGTGGTGTTTCTGCTTCCATCGCAATTGGTGGGGCCGTTAAAGCGGAGAAGCACCATGTATCTATTGCGATTTCTTTGGTTATCCTCTGGTCTATAATAATGATTTTCGCCTTGCCCGCCGCTATTCGATTGTTAAATGTTCCACCTGGTGCGGCAGGGGCCTGGATAGGTACAGCTGAATTTGCCGATGCTCCTGGCATGGCTGCAGCTGCCGCTATTAATGAGCAAGCAATTAAAACGTTTACTCTTATGAAAGTTGTTGGGAGGGACATGTTCATAGGAATTTGGTGCTTTATTATGGCTCTTTTCTCCATCACCAGATGGGACAAGAGATATGAAGGGACCAAACCCAATGCAGCAGAAATCTGGATTCGTTTTCCCAAGTTTGTTTTAGGATTTATTATAGCATCTATCATCGTAACCTTTTTGACTGCTTCTGCAGGTACTGCTACCTCGAAAGCGGTCTACAGCAACATCATTAGCCCAATTACCGAGTTAAGAAATTGGACCTTTATCTTTACTTTTCTCTCCATAGGGCTTACTAGTCGATTTAAGGAACTTACCTCCGTAGGCTGGAAGCCGTTTGCTGCGTTTACAGCAGGTGTATTGATAAACGTTCCGCTTGGGTATCTGTTATCCGTCGTGATCATGGGTAATTACTGGGTAACCGTCAAGTAATTGATGAGGTTAAAAAGCCTTCCGAGCGCGAAGGCTTTTAGACGTTAAGGCAGATCTAAACAAATTATTTAAATTTGTGTTAAAATAGATTTGAACAATCTATGTAACACTATTCTTATAGATTTAAATAAAGGAGAAGAAAGTGAATGCGTCCAGATAATGAGACCTGTGTACAACGCGCCCGGTTTTTCTTCTATTTCTTTGAAAAAAAGGATTGGCAACCTGGAGAAACCCCTCCGCTTGATGCTATTATCAAGTCGAAGACTGTAGGCCCTGAAGCAATCCGCAATTTGAACAAGTTTCTGTCAACGAGACTGGAGCGGATCGCTGAAATGATGGAAATTCTTCTGCGAGCTCATGATGATTGGGCCATAACGGGTAAAAAGGATTACGTTCTCATGGAAACGGAAACATATGATTTCACAAATGCTATCCGGGTGCTGGAACAACACGGCTTTCATGATGACGAATTCATTTTAAAGGTCGAATATACACGTAAGTGGGGAGTTCTCTGAAAGGGAGGTTTAAGGCAAAATGTTTGAACAGCAGCTCTTAGTTTTTAAAGAGGTGGCGGAAACGAAAAATATCACCCTTGCCGCTAAGAAGCTTCACATGAGCCAACCCAGCATAAGTCTTCAGATTCAGAACCTGGAGAACCAGTACGGAGCTAAATTCTTCGATCGTACAAATAAAGGGGTTAGTCTGACCAGAGCTGGCGAAGTTTTTTACGAGCACGTAAAAAATGTCTTGGAAATACTGAACAATGCTCAGCAGCAGGTTAGTTCTTTAGTTGAAGATCAAAGAGAGGTAATTTATCTAGGAGCTACTCTCACCATTGGGGAGTATGTACTGCCGCCTATTCTTGCTTATATGAGCAAGAACAGGCCTGATGTAGATTTTAAAGTTAAAATTGCCAACACTGAGGCAATCTCCCAGGATGTATTAGAGAAACGTATTCACATTGGTTTGATCGAGGGACCTGTTCCGCGGCACAAAGAGCTGGTCGTAGAGAGTTTTTGGGAAGATGAATTAGTCGTAGTTGTTCCTTATCATCATCCATGGGGAACACGTACTAGTATTACGTTAGCGGAGCTCCCTCAGGAACGCCTCATTACCAGCGAGGTCGGATCAGGGACCAGAAAGGTCATGGAACTCGCGCTCAAAGAGAGGGGACTTGATCCTGCTCAACTTAATGTAACCATGGAGTTAGGGAGCACTCAGGCAATTAAACAAGTCGTAGCAGCAGGCCTTGGAATCGCGATCATTTCTGCCTTGACAGTACGGCGTGAGTGTGAACAGCATATATTTAAGGCCTTGAAGATTCAGGATTCCCCGGTCTATCGGACCCTTAGTATCTTGAGTCATGCTCAAACGTCCCAAACAAAAGATGAGCGTTTTCTTATTAATTTGCTCCACGATCGGCAGCTATTATCAGATATATTAAGTAAAGACTGCTTCGGAATTGATTCAGCAGAAACCGAGTCTTGATTTAAACTAACATTGGTTTATTAGTCAGAGAGGTAATTTAAGTGCAAAAGGACTGTATAATTGGGCTTGTCCAAATGATCTCAACTGTCGGAGACACGAATCGCAATTTAAGCAGGATACTAGTCACGGCAGAAGAAGCCGCTGGCAGAGGTGCATCCTTACTTTGTTTTCCGGAGAGTGCCCTTCATGGCTATTCCCCGCAAGATGCCCCCAGTCTTGGAGATAGCTTAGACAGTCCGGCTATACGACGGCTCAGGGAATGTGCCTCTGATTTACAAATAACCTTGTTGGTTGGCATGGTTGAACGTGTCTGTAAAAATGTAAAGCCATATCTAGCTCAGGTAATTGTCTTCCCAGACAGAGAGCCACAGGTTTACCGCAAAGTTCATTTAGGAAGAAGTGAACAAGAATACTTCTCTGCCGGAAATGATTTTCCTGTCTTCTTTAGCGGAGGAATGAGGTTTGCCGTTGGAATATGCTGGGATTGGCACTTCCCAGAGATGGCTGCAATTTACTCTTTAAAAGGTGCCGAGCTATTACTTGCACCACATGCTTCTCCACTTGTGGCTGGGAATCGTAAAGAAATTTGGCTGCGTTATCTCGGTGCCAGAGCTTATGACAATTCTGTGTATTTAGCAGCCTGTAACTTGATTGGCCCAAACGGCTCAGGCAAAGAATTTAGCGGTGGGGCACTAGTTCTGGGGCCCAAAGGGGATATTCTAGCCGAGTCAGGCAACTGTGGAGAAGAGATCGTTTTCGCCAACCTCTCGGCTGAGAGGATCAATACTCTGCGCAGTGCTAGTCGTGCTTCGATGAAAGAGAGTTTTTTCCTAGCAGACCGCCGCAAAGATCTCTATCGTGAATTACTGGAGCTTAATCCGGTAGTTTTTGATGTTGAGGATAAGAGTCAAAACGAATAATGTAAAACGGATAGAGCAATTCGACATATAACATGCATTTACTACTTATAAATCTAAATTTAATAGCCGGGGTCCAAAGGAAGTGACAATACTTCCTTTTTTCTTTGCTAAACTGCCAGAAAAATACGAAAGCAGGAAAAGGATGGCTAAATCTGAAAGGAAGAGAAAGAGAGTCTCCGGAGGATTAAATAAGAGCGGGATAAGCTAGAAGTGAATTTAAAAGGATTTGACATACTATATATAGTGTTGCTAAAATAAACCAGGTACTAGATATAGGGGGTGAACAATTGCGTTGTCCTTTTTGTACTAATGAAGACACCAAAGTACTGGATTCCCGGCAGGTCGAGGAAGGTAGTGTCATAAGGCGAAGACGGGAATGTGATGCTTGTTGTCGCCGTTTTACGACATTTGAAAAGTATGAAGATATTCCTTTAAGCGTGGTTAAAAAGGATGGCAGAAGAGAGGAGTTTTCTCGTCAAAAGCTGATGGTTGGACTTTTTAAGGCTTGCGAGAAAAGACCTGTTTCTGCTGAACAGATTGAAGAAATTGCTTACGACATAGAAAAGAGTTTACGTAACAGGCACGAAAGAGAAGTGTCTACTGAAGCTATAGGGGAAGCGGTTATGGAATGTCTTTTTAAGCTTGACGAAATAGCATACATAAGGTTTGCTTCTGTTTACCGGCAGTTTACTGATATTCAGAGGTTTATGCAAGAGTTGCATCACTTGATTGAGAAGAGAAGAGATAAATAAAGCACTGTACTTTTCGCGAAGTTTGGTTTCCTGCTCGCTTAAAGCCATTCCCTTGTGTAAACCAAAATCCTTCGGCAGTTTCTTGGGCTTCTTGCTCTGCTTTTTTCAGGTTAGGGTAGAGTAGTAAAGGTGTTCGAAAGAATTAAAGGCTATTAGAAAATAAAGAAAGTTGGGGATTCGATTTGAGTTTCGTTGGAACAGTACCTAAGT
>JAJZSC010000047.1 GCA_021849995.1 Bacillota bacterium
GCTCGAGAGCGCAACGAGGTACGAGTGAGCATCTTGATCCAGCCGCACGGAGTTAATGTCCTAAGCCAAGACCGGCAACCGCGCGCTAAGCGAGGGCCGGCTTCCCGAGGCTACGAGGGGAGACTGCCCTCGCGCGGGCTGCCAAGACCACAAATGCCGCTCAGCGAGCGGGAGCTGCCCGGCTAGGGCAGATCACGCGAGCGGCGGCTGCAGG
This sequence comes from Bacillota bacterium, assembly GCA_021849995.1. Taxonomy (GTDB): domain Bacteria; phylum Bacillota; class Desulfitobacteriia; order Desulfitobacteriales; family Desulfitobacteriaceae; genus JAJZSC01. The sequence continues at coordinate 215 of JAJZSC010000047.1, forward strand.
ATGAGAATATCCGAGCGGAGCGGGCCCCAGCTGCAATGGCAACAAAAAGAGCGGTTTTGAAGCGTCCGCTCAGAAAGATAATTTTATCGGAATGGTTTTGAATGTGTATTATTCAATGGCGATTTAAAAGTTTTATTGGGAGCAGCTGGCCCGCCTAACATTCCATTACATATAAAAACGCCAGCAGATTTTGTCTGCTAGCCTACAAAGCTATTTCACTTTATCATAGGAATATGTAAGGGTCGTTACATCATAAACGGTCGTACCAGTACACCTGAATATACTATGCTCAAAGGCTGCCAGATTAACCCCATCTGTGCACATAGTGCTCAGATATTCAATACCATTGAATCCTTTGCTTTTTATATAATCGCATACATACTGTGTTGGGAGGTAATCTAAAAGACTGTCATGCCGCCTCAGCGGCTTTGCAATTTCTTGACTGATCATTTTAAGATGTTCAATATTTACCGCGTGGCGTGTAAACTCAATCCCATAAGATTTAGAGGCAATGAAGGGACTAATCTTATCTATCTCAGCAAGATTAATAATTTCTATATCCTGTAACAATTCAAAACTACCAATAGTCACATAATCGTAAACTCCGGCTCGAATCTCATGCAGGGTTGTTTTAACTGAATCTGCTAAATAGAGAATACAAATTCCCTCGGGGTTTGCTCTCCCTGCTGTTGCCAAATGAGGTGGTGGAGGCCCCATTTCACTGTTCAAAAAGCCACTTGGTGTCGGGCATATCCGTGCACGATAAAAAATCGTACCTGTTTTATAGGTTTTCCTAACACAATGAATAAAAATATTCAATATATCTTTGTTCAGATAATCCGTATGGAATCTGTTCTTCCGCTTAATTGCTTCTACGAAATCAGCCCAGGAAAAATTCTTTATGATGCCATTATCTTTCAAATAGTCTTGATCCTGACTTTGCCATAAGCCGACAGGAGCATCAAACAATTCGGGTTGTTCACGATATTTTTCGTGGCAAATACTAGTGATCAGTCTATAAATACAATCCGGTTTGATATTAAATATGTTCCATTTGTAGTACAGAATGTTCTTTATCAAATCCGTACTATCTTTGGGGAATGTATCAGGCAAGTTTGCCGTTGTTGTGTATATATCCAATAGTTCATTAAATAAATCAGATAGAGTGGTATCTGTACCAATTTCATAGGTAAAGACATTCTTATGACTGCAGAAGTCGCAATTTCCAATTGTGTTATTACCTTGAATTATTCCCATGATTTCAGCATCCTTGAAGCAGTTGGCGCAGCAATACATATTAACCAACCTCGCTCAAGTATTTTCCCATTAATTCTAAGTGATGCATTAATGACAGCTTTTTTACAATTCCAAGTCCCGGATATGTTTGATTTGCATAGTGTTCTAACAGCGTTTTCAATCCCAATGTCAATTCAACCGGCTTAGGTTCTGTTTCATACCATGCTGCCAGCTTGGAAACCGCTTCGTAGAATTTTTTGGCAGGGTTAGAGATATCTTCGTTTGAATCAGAAACAAAATGTTTTACTCTTAGACTTTTATCTGCTGCAAAATAGACAATATGTATGGCAACAGCATAAGGAGCAAAGCCTGCTTCAAGAAATTTGTTTCCAATTACCGAATAATCCGAAAATCCTAGATTACCGTCATCTTTGAAGTACAAATGATCATCAGAAAAAAATTCATCGGTTTCGTCTAGATAATCAGCGTTCCGGCTTTGTTTCTCAAACTTATCATCTAAAAGAACTCTATTCCGTCTTACTCTGCGCCTAAAAGTGCTTTCGTCTGGAATTAGGGCATACTTCGGATTAACTCCATCAAACTCACGTTCATAGAGGTCTAAGTAATCTCGGTCAATACTAATGACGAGCAATTCATTTTTATGGATACCCATTTTAGCCCAATATTCTAATAGTGATTGGGCATTTCTTTGTATGATTACGGACCTAATAATAGAGGCGTTTTCATATTGGGTTAAAAATTCTTCTTTGTACGATGCTTCTTTCGAACCATCCTTTACATCTTTTAAATCTTTTAGAAATGAACCTACTAATGGATTCCTTATAATTGAGATCGGATGGTTTGCTTTGATGTATTCTGACATCGTTTTAGTAAGCGTTGAGGAAAGCTTAACCGGCTCAATAATTGGGATAAGATAGGATCCCAGCAAATTGTTGAATACTAATTCGCGCAAAGCTAACAGTTCATATTGTCTTCCACGAACATAGGGAAAATACATAAACGTCATCCCCCAAATTTATTATTTAGAAAGCTGTTTAGGGCATCAAATCCTTTTTTTGATGGACTTGAAAAATATATTAGCGATTTCAGTTCATATGGAACATTCTGAAAGTAACTGACGACAATTTTGTTGCGCTTTTTTAATTCCTTTATTGACATAGCATAAGCTTCCTGAATAGGTATCTTTGAAAACAAGGAAAAACATTCGTCATAATAAAACACCTGTGACGTGACAGGCAATTTACCAAAATACTTATTGAGGATTCTTTCATATTCACTTTTATGCAGCACCTTAAAAAGAGCCATATGATTTAATTGCGAATTATCCTCATCTGGTTCTTTTCTCAAGCTTGTGCTAATCGTATTTTTTTTGGTGAGAACATAAATACCAACCGAAGTGTTTTGCAGAATTTCCGATATTCTATCAAATTGACTTTCAGATGTTACCACACATACATGATTGAAAGCCTTATAATAATCTCGTAGCTGTGTATTAAGGCGATCAAAAGAATCCAGTTCGGTTTTAATTTCATACACAACAGCTTTGCCGTTGATAAGTATAAAATCCGCTTTTGATTTTCCTACTGGAATTTGCGTCAAAGCCGTTGTTGTATTAATGCTATGCTTGCCTAGCAAAAGCTTATTTAATAAGGTATTTTGGTAAAAATATTCGTTTCGGTAGGATTTGGACATGAAATTATATATTTCATTGATAAGCTCCCCATTATTCTTTGCTTCCGTATCTGTAACATATCTTTGCACAATCGTTCCATAGGTGGCATTATCGTTGTCGTTAATTAAATCTTGAAAAACATTTTGGGTAAAGAGTCTATTCAGTATTAAGTTGTTTTCAGCCATAAGAACTCCCTCCCAATCTTATCTACATTTTACCAATTTTATAATATCACACTCTAAAATGCATGAAAAGCTTTTACTTATACAGAACGCCAATGGTGTACATAAAATAAATTCCTAAAATAGACAAATTACAATTAAAATCCAATAAAATATATCCTTTTTCTATTTAGTCAATTGTTCATAACAATTTATTAATTCCACATATTTTGTTTAAGGAAATCCAGTTGATGTTGCGGCTTCCTACAAATAAAACTCTTCCGCTCTCTCTGAGCTCATTTTGTGTTCTGCCTGAGTTCCTGCGTTACTTTCCGCCTAGTTTTAACAACCCTAGCTAACAACTCCCTGATCTGGTTCGATCTAGCGTCAATGTCCTCGATCGCTTCAAGTTCCTCATCATCCACCGCTCGATCGGCAAGTTTGCTTATCGAACGGTCTGGAAGTTCAAGGACAGGACTATTTCCCATTCCCGCCATGAGCTCCTTAAGTTTTTGTGGGGTTTTGGCGTCCATCATCTCTCGTTTTGCTAAGGTTTCATACGCCATGCGGAACTGTGCTCTGTTAATATCATTCTCCTCGTTGAGACAGAAGGCTTTGAACCCTCCCAGGGCATTCAGGGCAGCTCTATTGATCGGAGAGAGTGATTCGAGGGCTTGTTCGACTCGATGCACCCCAAAATTCCTTATTGCCCTTAAGACTTGGTCATAGGCTTCCGGCCAGGGTATCGTTTCCCGCCCGGTTACCTCCAGAGCTGCCTTTCTAAAGACGGCCGGCATCGGCAAGAAGGGATTTTCTAGGGTGGCTAAGATTCGTTTCCCGCCCACCATCGCCACGTCAAACTCTAAGTCGTTTAACAAATCCCAGTAGACTTGCGTTCTCTCCGGTGAAGGGTTTGTATCGGTTGTCACGCTGGAAATGTATCGGAAGACTTTTGAAATTCTGCCTTTGTCATTCGTCCATCCCCTCTGTCATGGCAGCCCATTGATCGATGGCATCAAACGATCTCGGTCTGTTGACTTGCTTCCCCGGGCTTCCCCTTAGCCTTTGCTTATCTTCGTTGAAGCGCTTCAGGACCCAGCCGACTCCGACCATCGTGTGATAATCCGACTGGTTTGGCTTGTTCCTTTTGGTGAGGTACCAATTATCGAGAATGGAGATCATCTGCTTTGTTTCTGCTTCTCCATGCTGAGCGATTAACTTTCCGTATTCCGATTCCAGCAAGTGCACCTTTTCGCCATAGACATTTTTCACGACTTTCAGCTTAGTGCTCTTCTCTTCTTTTCTTTCCTTGAAACTCTCTTCTTCTTTACTTTCCTTTAATCTTTCCTTTCCTTTACTTTGTGGCGTTTCTCCCCTAGTTTCTGGGGTAGTTTCTGCGTCAGAAACCTTTTTGTATTTAGACCGCATGCTTTCACGCTTTTCAATCACTACTGAGGCCCTTTTCTTAATTCCTGAGCTGGTTAAAACTCCTCGTTGCTCATAGGCTTCTCGATCAAAGCACCTTCTCTTTAAGGCAGTTTCCAGCATTCTGTTGAATTGCTCCTCCGTTACTGCTACCTTCCTGCAGAGTATCTGGATAGTTTCTGCGTCAGAAATGTCGAGCTCAAACTCTACCGTTCTGTAGATCCTTTCTAGGAGGATGAAGTAGAAAGCATAGCCATCATTGCCATACAGAACACGAAGAGCTTCAATCTTCTCGTCGTTCACCGCATCACTGTCGTGTGGGAAGTAATCCATACCATCCTTCTGCGGCCTTGCCATCTAATCACCTCCACTCTCTTAACTAACTTACCTTGAAAAGAAGCATGAAGGACCAGAAGCCAAGTCAATCAGTCCCTTTTTTTATTCCCATACAACTTACCCGCGCACTTCGTACAAATCCACGTTCCTCCGAATTTGACGACCTTATGATCCTTACAAAAGGCACAAAAATTACTTTTTTTCTTCATCGGTTTCCTCCTTATCCTTCAATGCCTTGCTTTGATCTCGCTAAATTTCCTATAATTCCGAATAATGAACAGCGTCAGTTAAGACTTTAGTAGACCGACAGTAATCGCACCTCTCACAGCGAATTGGCTCCTCCAGTCCCGCCTTCACCCGAATAATCCGAGGCATAGCCACTTCAACGTGGGCCAACTCAACTTCTAGCCGAGCAAAGTCCGTCAGGTTAATAATTGCCTTGTCTGGGGTTTTCTCCTTGGACACTGCGACGATCAGAAACTCGGACCAGTCCCGAGGAGCGCGACCCATGGCCAGACGCTCGATCTCGGAATAGATCGCCATTTTCAAGGGGTACTTATATGCTTCAATGAACGATACCTTCTTGCGAGTCTCCTCGTCCCATACCTTCTCTGTGATACTCCTAGTGGTTGCTAAGTCAACACTTCGGCGGCGCTCACGGTTTAGGACGTTGGGCATGATCTTCCACATGACGCCGTATAGTTCCCCTGTCAGGATCGTTTCCTTAACACCTTCCAGGTAAGACATCACGAAAGGATCTTCCTGGAGGGAGTCAATCATTGTGTTCGCGACGAGATATTCAGATCTCAAGAAATTTGCTTTTGTAAACATACTTGGGTGCTTCGCCCTAAACTCATCTTGCGTGCCGGCGCTCCAGCTATGCACATATTGACCAACCTCCTGCGCAGAGGTTGGTATATCCACCCATTCCATGGATAATTTCGCTATCGCTTTGGCCTCACACTCATATACAAAACCCATGTACTGGCTGCGCGACATATAGTCGAGATTAGCTGAGTTGCTGTGATAATTTTCGTGGGTCAAGATCAACATTATGCTTCTCCCATTGCAGGTTCTTCATTGACATCAAGAGTAAAATATTGATCTTCCGTCTTATGGATACTCAGTTCCTGTTCACCTTTCCCCTTGACAGTTCCCTCCGAGACATTCATCGTTAGGTCTCCGTCCTCAGTCGAGACCACGACATATTGAAAATCATCCTCGCTGATTTCCTTCTCAATCCAGGCCGCTCCGTCGGGTTAATCTTGTTCCAACCATCCAGACAGATTAGTTTCAGCTGACCGGCTTGGGTTTTGGCGACTCTGAAGGCTAACTGCAGTTGCTCGCCCTCGCTCAGCCCGTCAATCAGCGTCTTCCCGATTCGGATTTTCCCCTCGCCATCCACGGCTAGTCCCGGGATCGGAAGCGCTGTTGTCTTCAGGAGCTCAGTGGGCATCTCGCGACCTTTATCGATTCGAGCTGTCAGGACTTTAGCGAGTTCTTCGCGCGGTGCTAACTTCTCCCGGATCAGGCTCGCCATCAAGTCGTAATCACGCAGAAAGCTCTGCATGTGCGCCACTTGAGCGGCTGCTAGCTTTAAGGGCTCGACCTCGACTTCGACCGTTTCGGCCAGGAGTTTCCTCGAACTCTCGATCTTGGCCTCTTCGGTCTTGATCCGCTCGTCTGCTTTTTCACTTATACTTAGTAGCGCGTTCTCTTCGGTACCAAGGAGGGACGTGAGTTCTAAGTCATTTCCATAGATAGTTTTTTCATGGTTCGCAACCTGTTGTTCCAGATCCTTGACTCCGGCTTGGATCTCCTGTCTGGCTCGGTCTTTCTTAAGGGCGTATTCATCCCGGATTTGTAAAAATTTGCGTTCCATTTCGAGGTTATAGGCATAATCCGACTGCTCCATTTTTTGATCCTTCTGAGCTATCGCACTTTTTAGGGTATCAATCTTGTGAACAATCTCTTGCCGATATTCCTCAATCTCGTGCCGGGTTTGGTTCATCTCATTGCGCTTGGTTTGCTTTTCGGTCTCAGCCTCAGCCTTAATCCTCGCTTTGCGCCCCTCGAGCCCTTCGATCAAGTTCGTGGCATTCTCTCTTTGCTTATTGAGCAGCTCGGCATCAGAGACCGCTTGATAATACTCAGAAACTTTTTTTGATCGCCATTCTTCCCCGTCATAATTCTTAGGCAGTTCATTTTTGTAGCCCGTCACCTGAGCCTTGATGACCACGATTTCACGATTGACCACTTCGCGCTGACTAAAATAATTTTTAACAATCTGGCCAAGCACTTGAAGGATGTGCTCGTCGTAGTTGATGTCTGTCGGTATCTCGCCGAACCAGTTGGCTATGTCGTCCATGGTCCAGTGGATCTCCAATAGGTTCAGTATAATCTTGGCCTGTTCGGCGGGGGATTTTGTGCAAAATTCCAAGGGCTTGAATAGTTCCCCTTTTAGAAATTGCTTGAGAAATTTCTCCGTGCTCGGGACGGCTTGGCCTGCCTTTCTGACTTTCAAATAATCCGCTTTGTTGGACCGCAGTTTACGGTCGATCTCCAGTCCGTCATCTGTTTTTATAAAAATTGTTGCATCCTCTTCACCGTGGCGAATGACTTCAACTCGCTGGCTTTTGTTGCTGAAACCTTTTTCAATGGCTTCAATGATACTGGTTTTACCGGACTCCACCGGACCGGTTAGAATATTGATTTTACCTAGGTCAATCTTAAATTCCGAAATTCCCACGAAATTGCTGATCTCTAGTCTTGATATCTTCAATCGAATTCATCCTCCCACTCGTCTTCATCCTCGTAGAATTCTTCAAAGGTTAGTTGGTTTTCGTCGCTTTGTGGCTTGTTTCCGTAGATCCACCACTCGTACATCTCCTCAGCGGTCCGGAATTGAGGCGTCTTGCCTTTGGCAATGCTTCGTTCTAGGTACTTTGGTATAAACTTCGCAATCGCTCGCTTATAGTTCGCTAAATACCTGGGGTACCGCTCAAACTCTGTAATTCGTTGCTTGTCTGCCATGGGACACCCGATGCAGCCGATCCTCTTGAAGCCTTCATCATAGAGCTTGCAGTATTCAAAGCCGCGACTGCGTATGAATTCCCACACGTCAGCTTCTTCCCAGTCGATAATCGGGTTGATGACGCGTTTACCCTTTTGAGCAGGTTTCAAATAACCGTCGATCTTCATCGTTATCGTTGAAGAGTTTCTTGTCAGCGGACTTCGCCGTGACGATTTCAAAGGGTCTCCTTTGACTGCGAGCATTACTTTCTGCCCACCTGACGCCTGTTACGCAGAGTCGTCCCTTGCCACCGTGTTCTTTCAGGATGGAACAACACCACCTGTGCAACCGGGTAGGCAAACCTATTTTCTCGATTAGTTGCCACATAGTAAGTTTCGGCCGCTCGATGATAACCTCCGGGTAGTTCCTCTTAATAAAGCGGACTAACTCTGGCGGATCGACGGTCGTTAGGTTGAAGTGAGCATCAAACTTCACGCCAGCTTCTTGTGCTAAGTGATAAATTGTTTGACTATCCTTGCCTCCGGAAAAAGCTAGGTAATAGCCTTCGGGTGGCACAAAGTATTGCAGCCTTTCAATAGCGATCTTCACTTTGTCGACCGTGTAAAATAGATTAGTTTCAAACAGCATCTATCCTCCACAATCCTTTCATCCCTTCAGGATTGATCGTGACGATTTGCTCGAACCATGGTATACTCTAAGTGACTTTTTTTCTCGAGGCTCTCCGTTGGCGCGGAGGGCTTTTTCCTGTCTATAGCCATCGGAATCGGATAGGGAACCATCGCTCCAGACTTTTTTCAGATCGGACAAGGTTCCGCGGATTTCTTGCACCGTTTGATCCGCCGTATGGTAGGGATCGTCGATAATCGCAGTAATGACTCCCACAGCAAAGGCGTACAGGACGATGCTTCCTTCGTGTTCCTTGACATCTACAAACCATGGGAAGCGATCCGTTACTTGGTACTTTCCTAAATCATGATTCATGAATTCTCCCCTCTCCTCTCCTTTTCACCCCACCTTTTGTCGATTAACTGCCTGCCCTCTCTGCTGAGCCCTAAAACAAAGCTCTGCAATCTCAATTACTTCAGAGAGGCTTGTCCTCTTGCCGAAATCAACACGATTGGTTTTGATGTCCGAGGTTGCAAGATCGAGAACTTCACGGAATTCGAAGTCTGTCATTGGACCCAGATCTAATGCTAGGATTTTTCTAAGCATTTTCCACCTCCCTCGATTATTCAGCGTCGGCTCGGTAAGGAATCTCTGCTCCGCAATACGGACAAATCCAAATGTTCGCGGTATCACTGGAGTAGGCCAGGTTATTGCAGGCTGGACATATGCGTTTTTCGATAGTTCTCACCTCACTTTTGCTAACCCGCTTTTTCCAGATTAAGCATTTTTGATGAGTTTCTCAGCGTTGGGCTAAAATAATATTTATCCAGTTCCTTTGGCGATATCTCCAGAAACAAGGAATCGCTTCAGCTTCGGGAATACTCATCGCATAAAATCCATTAATCTTATCGGATAACGTGTTGACTGCCATTCCAATGCCTTCAGAGAGCTTGCGGTAAGAAGTATTCTTTTCTCTGATTCGACCTTTCAAGGAATTGAGCTCCGAATATTTTCTACGTTTCGCCATTCTTCTGTTCCTCCTTTCCATTTCAATGAGTTTCTCAACAATTTTATTATAGCACCCAGTCGAAGGGTGTCAATGAGTTTCTCAATATTATTTTCTAATTCCGTTATGTTTATGTTGCATTTATACACGTTTAGAAATATAATAACAGGTGTACAATCTAATAAAGGAGATGTTTTTAATGAGTGAGTATTTCAACAAGGAGCTGTTTGGAAACAGACTTTTGGAAACAATGCGGGACAACAATGATACTACTTACAGCTTGGCAGAATACTTACATCTGAGTCCGTCTGCCATATCTCGGTACACCTCAGGAGATAACGCTCCCAAGATCCCGACTGTGAACGCTATGGCCGAGAGATACAAAGTTAGCCCGGGATGGCTCATGGGGACTAAGGGTGTTAGTAAGTACCTAGAATCTGAGGAAACTGCAAAACGCATACCGATTATAGGTGTTATTGCCGCCGGTACTCCCATGCTTGCTCAGGAAAATATTGAAGGATTCGAATACGTACCAGAGAGCCTTGAGGTAGACTTCTGCCTTCGAATCAAAGGAGACAGCATGATCGGAGCTTACATATTTGATGGGTCCTTGGTTTTTATACGCAGGCAACAAGATGTGGAGAACGGGGAGATAGCGGCCGTCCTTATCGATGGACAAGATGCTACACTTAAACGGGTCTATAAAGTTAACGGGACTGTTATCTTAAGATCTGAGAACCCAAACAATCCCGATCAGATATATACCAAAAAAACTATGAAAGAGGTCAGTATTTTAGGGAAGGCAATACGGTATATTTCGGAGGTGAGGTAAACGTGGCCAGCATTAAAAAACGCCCCAACGGGACGTTCCAGGCAACCATATTTGTGGGACGGGATGCAAATGGCAAACAACTATTTAAGTACATCACTAAGCCCTCAGAGAAGGAGTGTAAAGCAGCCGCAAGAAAGGTGGAACAAGAACTCGAGGATAATAAGTTTATCGACACTGGAAAAGTGAGGCTAAGTGCGTGGGTTGATGAGTGGATCGAGTTGAACAGAGGAAGGCTTTCCCCTTCCACAGTTGTACTCTATAAAATCTATGCCAAGTGCCACTACAACCCTATTTCGGTGACATGAAACTAAGCCAGGTGAATGAAATCCACATCCGGAGGTTCATGGCCGAAAAAATGAAGACCTTGAAGCCGTCGACCGTCAGGAAGTTAATCTTTGTTTTAAACAAGATACTTAGAGAAATCTTAAAAGACAAAAACCCATGTAAGGATGTTGCGCCGCCGGCCGATGATGACTTTAAACCCCACGTGATTACCGATGAAGAATTTGAGCAAATTCACAACGCAGTAAGAGGAACTCGAGACGAGCCCATAGTTCTCCTGAGTGGATGGTGTGGTCTGCGCAGGGGGGAAATATTTGCGCTGAAGTGGGATGACATCGACTGGGAAAAGGAACTCATCCGGATCGATGAAAGCCGATGTATTACCGATAAAGGATGTTACATCGACAAAGACCCTAAGTCAGATAACGGCTTCAGAAATGTTGTTGTTCCCACAGAATTAATGGACCTCTTGAAAGAGTTGAGAAAAAGCCAAGCCACCGTAGAAATGAAGGTTAAACCTTTGATCACGGTTAAATCTAAGGTTAAGCCAGAAGCGAGAATTTGGAATACTCGTCCTGATACTATTCAACCTATTGGGGCGAATTGGTTGTAAATAGAAATTTGCCTAAGGTTCGTTTCCACGACCTCAGGCATTACCACGCAAGCTGGCTATATAACCATGACATCCCTGATCAGTACGCAGCCAAACATATGGGCCACGATATTCAAATTCTAAAAGGTATTTATCAGCACCTTGATCTCAAGAAGGAACATGAAATAGACGATAAAATTAGGCAACTTTACAACGCTCCATGCCCAACAAAATGCCCAACAAAAACACAAGACAGTTAATTACATCATTTCGGTATACCTAAATGTTGCATATTAATCAACAAATTTAAATATATCAAGTGTTGCGCACAACCGCTATTGACAAGCGTTATGATAATATTGCATTAAATGCAATACTTCAGATTCAGGTTCTAGTGCTCGCAAGGGCATGGAGGTTCAAGTCCTCTCGACCGCACCATTACTGGATTCTAGAGGTAAATTGATAAATCAATTTGCCTTTTTTGTTTTTTCAAGGTATGCACTAGAT
>JAJZSC010000048.1 GCA_021849995.1 Bacillota bacterium
CTTGAGGAAAATGGAATCCAAACCCGCATGCTCTTTGCCGGCAATCTTCTCAAACATCCCTGCTTTGATGAAATGCGGAAAACTCAACAAGGCTACCGTGTGATTGGGAATTTAGAGAATACCGATCTTATCATGAAGCAATCTTTCTGGATCGGCGTATATCCCGGCCTGAAAGCAGAGATGTTGGACTTTGTCCTCGCGAAGATCCGGGCTTTCTGCCGTTAGGGAGCAGCATTAGTGTATCTGGGAGGACTGGATTATGAGAATTGTCATTCCTGTACTAAGTTTAGAAAAAGGTGGTACCCGTTTTATCTATCAACTAGCTAATCAACTGGCAGATAAAGGACATAACGTAGAGATCGTGCTCCCTGAAAACTCACCGTTGGATTGGCCTCTGCGTACACGTATTACCCGGGTCAAAGAACTCACCCCGGCATCGATGCCGTCTGCAGATTTTTTTCTTCCGAATTTCTATCCAACAGTCTATCCGGCCTGGGCCTCAAAAAAAGGCCGGGTTGTCCGCCTAAGCCTCGGTTATGAGCCGCTGTGGGTGAAGGAATCCGAAGTAGCCCAGGATACTTACCTGATCGATGCCCCAATTATTTCCATATCCCAATGGCACCGTCAAATGATTTTACAAGGAACAGGACGGGACAGCACAGTCATACCCGGTGGTGTTGACACAACGGTTTTCCGACCTTACCCCAAACTGTCCCAATCTACCGGACGCTTGGCTATTGCCTATATCTTACGGTCCAAAGAACATGGTTACACTTGGAAAGGTACTGACGACTTTTGGGAAGCCTGCCGGAGCCTAGCCGGCTCTGTTCCTAACTTCGACGTCCATGTTGTCGCCACTGAAGGGGTACAATCCCAAGCGCCAATTCCCTACACTGTAGTAAAAGCAAATACAGATACGGAGATAGCCTGTTTCTACGCTCAGGCAGACCTCTTCGTTTCAACTTCCTATTTTGAGGCTTTTTCCATGCCACCCTTAGAAGCAATGGCTTGCGGTACAGCAGTCGTTACCACTGACTCCGGCGGAAATCGCGAATATGCCAAAAACGGGGAAAACTGCCTGCTTGTTTCCCCCAGTGATATTACACAACTTACCACGGCCATTTATAACCTACTAACACAGGAAGAAGAGCGGGAACGCCTCGCCCACGCTGGATGTCAATTTGCCCAACCCTGGACCTGGCGGCGTACCGCAGATGCAGTAGAGTCCTTACTCTTACAATTATCCTGCGCCTAGCTTACCTTCATGAGTCAAAAGCCCTCTACCTTTTGAGGTAAAGGGCTCTTTTAGTTATCGCATTGTAATTCGGACCGCTATTTGTAATAAATAACAAATGAATACTTAATAAATCACAAATCAATACTGTAAGACAAAATTTAAATTAAAGGATTCGAAGGAAAACATCAGGCAGAATAAGCAATCTGCAAAGGTTTGCCGATTCCCGGGAGAAGCGGAGTTAATCCTAAAATATTTTCCAGGTATTTTTTATTGTGCAAAACCCTGGGATCTTCAGGGACAAAGGTACGAGCCAGTTCGTTATGCTTGTGTGCCAATTCGTATTGCCCCAAGCGATCATAACAGACACATAATTGCAGGTGTGGCAGCCAGGTCCAGTAAGCATGATTGATCGGACCCCAGGTCTCAGTCGGGCTTTCTAACTCAGTGGCCAGCTTATACCAGAAAACTGCCTGTTTGACTTTCCCGGCTTGCAAGTCCTGATAGCCCAGGCGGCAGCAGAATTCCGCCCGGGGAGAATCATAATTAAAGGATCTTAAAATAGAAATTCTTTCTTCTGTAGGATTAGCAAGCATATTATAACAGTCAGCTAATTTGCTGCAGGCCGAAATTTTGTCTTCAACCCATCCTTCCTCAAGCGCTAAGAACTGTTGATAATACTCGACCGCCTTGCTGTATTCCTGATGCTCGCGAAGCTCATTGGCATAGTAGTACATATCCCGGGGCCCAAATTTTTCTCCTTTGGCCAGGCGGTTTTCATAAATCCGCAGATTGCGGTCACTTTCACGCTGATCTCCCTTATGGCTGATGGCAATGTCAGTATTCAGCACGACTCCAGAGACTTCAATATATTCATGCACGGCCCCAATCCATTGAAAACGCCTGCAGTTTCTGACCAGGCGGTTGCGGCGCAGGCTGAAAGTCGCATTCCCATATTGGTCATAGGCCAGGACATAATGCATATTGACCGCATCGACCGACAGATCGAATGCTTTTTTCAGCTTCAATAATTTTTCCTGGTCTTCTGCCAAAATAATATCGTCAGCATCCAACCACAGAATATATTCCATGGTGGCCAGGCTAAAAGCATAATTACGGGCTGCAGCAAAATCATCAATCCATGGGAAGTTAAAAATCAGGCTGGTATACCGGCTGACAATTTCTTTAGTAGCATCTGTAGACCCTGTATCCACAATAGTCATTTCATCAACAAGGTCTTTAACTGTCTCTAGACAGCGAGCAATTACCTCTTCTTCATTTTTAACGATCATACAAAGGCTGATCGAGACCTCTGCCTTAAGATTATATAGATAAGCAGGAATATCAAAGCCCCATTTTTCTATCGCCTTTTGCTTATTTGCAGCCATCAGTTGCTGAAAGTTGGCATCTTTCGCGCTGTTAAAGGTGACTTGACCGATATGGTGCACAAAAGAATCAAGGGCAATCCGCAAGTGATAATCCCGTTTAATTACCCGTAAGCACAAATCGTCATCCTCAAAATTGCCAAGACCAAACTGTTCGTCAAATACCCCTACCTCATCCAAGACCTCTCTTTTTACCAAGAGGCAGAAACCCACTAAACGAAATACCCGTCTCCAGCAGCCCGCATTATTTTGACAATGCAGCCTGGCAAACTCCTCAAGACCGGAAAGATCTTGATAAGTCACCGGAATCTGCTGATGCCCGCTTACATTATTGCTAACAGGACCAACCATTCCAATCTTGGGAGAACTATAAAGCAAGCGCAGCATGTTCCCCAACCAGTTTTCCGTTACAACCGTGTCGTTATTGAGAAAGAGAATACTCTCTCCTCTAGCGATTTCAACCCCTTGATTGCACCCTTTGGCAAAACCGAGATTAGTAGGATTAAAAACTGTTTTAACATCGGCCTGAGTTTTTAGATACTCTACCGTTCCGTCCGTCGAGCCATTATCAACAACAATGAGTTCATAGGATTCTTTGGTGTTTTTTCTGATACTTTCCAAACATTGCTCTGTAATTCCTAGCTGGTTGTGAGACAATATTATGATGCTTGTCTTCAAAATTTTCACCTCAGTACAGTCAATCAGTATTAGTAAATCTAGCCAGTCCTTTATACAAGATAATACTCCTAGATAAAGACAAACTTTAGAAAAAATGGCCCGAAGGTTGCCAAATGGACCGATAGAAGAGCTTACTCAGTCCAAAACACTTAACCCCTATTCGTTCGTAGTCAGCTTTGCCTTTCGAGCCCTATCCAGATCCTCCATCGTCCCAATATCAAACCAAAGATCCTGACTTTCAAAACTCACGATTCGGGCATTCTGGTGTAGTAAAATTTGAACTAAATCAGGTATATCAAAGGCTTCATTATCGGGAATCAACTCAACAGCTCGTTTGTTTAGGACATAGATCCCCATACTTACCCAATAGTCCATGACAGGTTTTTCCCGATAGGCGATCACATAACCATCCTTAATTTCCAATACTCCAAGTGAGGATGACTGCGATTTCTTTTGGACCGCAATTGTCATGTCTGCTCCCATGGATAGGTGATGCCTATAGAGAGTTTCAAAGTTGAGAGTCGTAAATTCATCCCCATTAATCACCAGAAAGTTATCTGCTAATCCCTCGATATTTTTCAGAGGCCCGGCCGTACCCAATGGACTTGTTTCCGTAACATAACGAATAGGTACCCCATGCCAGGCACCGTCCTGGAAATAAGCCTTGATAAGGTCGGCTAGGTAGCCTAAACACATTACGATGTCATCGGCACCTGCACTTCGAAGCTGTCCTACCAAAATTTCCGCTATTGGCTCCTCTCCAATCGGAATAAGCGGCTTAGGCAACACCCGGGTATATGGATCAAGGCGTTTGCCCCGTCCACCTGCCAAGATAATTGCTTGCATTGTTTTCTCCCTCTTCACAGTTTATTTTGTTATATTTGGTATTTACCGATCTGAAAATGTTCTAAATGTGTTTTGATCCAATTTGCAGTCAGCTCAATTCCTTGCCCAAGAGGTACACGTGGCTCCCAGCCAAGAACCTCTTTAGCGAGACGGTTATCGGCTAAAAGACGTGTCACTTCACTGCGGCCGGGACGAAGACGCGTTTCATCTACCACGATCTTGGCAGGACTTTGTAAAGTACGAACGATCATTGAAGCTAATTCCCCTATAGAAACTTCGCTGCCTGAACCTACATTAACTACATAACCAATAGCTCCCTGAGCTTCAGCCGCAGCTATAAATCCAGCCGCAGTATCCGTTACAAACGTAAAATCACGCAATGTTTCCGTATTTCCTAAATGTATCTCAGCTTTAGAAAGCGCCTGGGTGATGATAGTTGGAATAACGGCCCGAGCCGATTGTCTTGGTCCATAACTATTAAATGGTCTTACAGTCACGACGGGCAAATCAAAAGAAGCATGAAAACTTTCGACTAACTTATCCGCTCCAATTTTACTGGCTGAATAAGGGGATTGACCTTGAAGAGGGTGTGCCTCATCTATAGGAACATAGCGTGCAGAACCATAGACTTCACTGGTTGAAGTATGAATGATTCGCTTGACTCCATGGTCGCGTGCGGCAGTAAGAACATTTAAAGTCCCTAGGATATTTGCCTCAACAACTTCACGAGGATTCTGATATGAATAAGGAATTCCTACTAAAGCCCCAAGGTGAAAAACAACGTCACAACCTTTTACTGCCCTTTCAATCACGTCAGCATCGCGCAAGTCCCCGGCTATTATTTCTACATTCTCAAGAACCTCGGGTGCTATATCTTCCAGGTTCCCTCTGCCATTTCTTGAGTTATAACGAATAAAAGCACGGACGGTACATCCTCGCCTGACCAAAGCTTCAGTCAAGTGACTACCAATAAAGCCGCCTGCTCCAGTTACTAAAACTCGCGTTTGATCCCACAAAACATCTCACTCCTTGCTTGAAAATATTACTATATCGTATGGAAATCTGTCAGCCTCTGACACTGCTCTAACTAACACCCTATAACTTGCTGATAAAGCTGCAGGTATCTCGGAGCGAGACGCTTCCAATCAAAGGCCAAAGCTCGCTCCCGGGCTCTTCGCGCAAGTCCTGGGAGAATAGAAGGATTATCCACTGCCATGCTCAAGCGACTAGACAACGCCTGAATTGATCCAGGCTCAAAGGTAAGTGCACAGGAGGAATCAACCAATTCTGCCAGCCCTCCCGCCTTGGACGCTATTAAAGGAACACCTATCGCCATACCCTCTAGCGCAACTAACCCGAATGATTCACGATGACTCGGAACCACAAGAGCTGCGGCCCTCTCCATCAACTGCAATACTTCGGATCCGCTTATCCAGCCGAAAAATCGAACTTGTGAACTAAGCCTCATCGACTGAACAAGAAGCTTTAAGCGAGCCTCATAAGCAGGATCCCCACTCCCCACGATATCTAAATAAATCTGTCGGCCAGTCTGCTTTACATAAAATACCGCTTTAATCAAATCTTCGATTCCTTTATAGTCCAGAAGTCTTCCTACATATAGAAATCTATTAGATCTTCCTTTTTGCCAAGAACCTAAAGGAAGTGATATCCCCACAGGCACAACTTCTGTTTTATCTAACCTTAGTGGATATGAACCAGCAAAATATTGTTTTTCACTTTGACTTATAAGGTGTATTTTTTGGCAGCGGTCTATGAGCTCATCTTGAACTGCGAATTGGGCTTGCAGCTCAGGCTCACTACTATTGCTCAATTCCTGACGCAAAAAGGAATATACCGAATAAAGGATAGGAATACGTCCCTCTGCTAAGGCATAAGCCAGAGGAGCAAAATTAATCGCATGGATATGAATCATATCCCAATGCCGCTTAAGGTCAGGAAAATCCCTTATGGCAACTTGGACATTGATCAGGCCTAGATCCCCAAAGCAAGGTCCCTTTCGGGGCAAATTAAGCACTGTCAATCTCCCTGTACATATCTGGGTTGGACTCTCTAAGTTTGTACGGGGTACGACAACTGTTTGCCTTACCCCATGTCGGTCCAGCATGTGTAACATGCCTGTCACACTACTTCCAGCTCCGCCAAACTTTTCTTCCCCAAATTCATTTGTTAAGGATAAGACTGCCAATTTTATCCCTCCAACTCCCAATGTAGATAGGAATAATCCAAATGCTCATATAACCCAGCCAACGATAATTTCAACCATGATATACGCTAATATACGCTGCCTTCGTTTACTAAGTGATTTATCGTATTAGATTGAGAAAGCTTCCAAAAAAGAAGGAGCCCCCCGGCTCCTTAATTTTTGTGGAAACATGTTACTAAAACTTAAGTTAATCTCAAGAATTTAATCCCACACATACAATAGTAGAAGACTCTTTAATAATATCCGCGTGCTTTGTGGAAGGAGCTTCAACTATATGAATTCTAACAAATACGAATCGAGGTTTTTTCGTCAATCAGACCCGAAGTCAGATAAATTTATTTTCTCTCTTCCTTCAACCTGGTGGAGCCGCTTTTACGAATACCATTGGGCCGGTATGTTCGTTGAACCTAACGATACCGTGTTGGACGCTGCCTGTGGGATAAGTCACCCGTTCAAATTTTTTCTGGCAGGTGCGTGTCAGGAAGTTCATGCTTGTGACCTTGATAAACGGATATTATCGCCTACAGCCATACTCAGAGACATTGAGGCAGATTTTGGTAAGGAAGCAGTAGATAACTTCCCACAGCATTACTTCAGACAAATTCAGTTTGCTAACACAGATATCGCAAAACTACCTTACAATAATGAGAAGTTTGAAAAGGTATTCTGCATTTCAGTTTTAGAACATCTTCCTCCAGAAGCGATGTTTTCAGCTTTAACTGAATTCAAAAGAATCTTAAAAAGCACAGGCCTGATCATTTTGACCTTTGACTACCCTACCATTAATTTAGAGACTTTCAGAACTGTGGTCGCTAACGCTGGCTTGAGCTTTTATGAGCACACCGTATTTACTCTGCCTGAAGACGCTGTCTGCAGTGATTTATATGGAAGGCTCTATTGCTACCGTGCAATTCTCAAGAAAACTATTTGACACATTGTAGCAGGTCAATATGCAGATTGCGAACCTAATATACTAGAGAACAAATTGTCTAACTTTTTATTAGCTTGATCCCAGCTTTACCATTAAAAAGCCTCAAAATCATATTCTAAAAGAAGGTATGATGCTAACACGGCGAAACGTATTTATGACAGGAGGTTAAAGATGCCAACTATAATTTATCCTCCCTCAATCCCTTGGAACTGGATGTTTCAAAGACCACAACAGCTCATGCGTCAACTTTCTACCCTAGGCTATCACGTCCTGTACGAGGATTTAGGGCATTTCTCCCATCCCACTGTTCAAAAGCTTTCTTCGACTTTTTCCCTTTGTCAGGGCATCTCTCCCCTAAGCATTTCTCACCCGCGGCCAAGAATTCTTTGGTTAACCGTTCCTTCTCATATTAATCTCATTGAACATTATGCCCCTGACTTGGTTATCTATGATGCTGTTGATGAGCCTAAAGATGAATTCTCAAGCTGGGCACCTTACTACCCTGATATTCTAAAAAAGGCAGATTTAATTTTTGCCAGCGGCAAAAGTATTTATGAATACCTTTCTGCCAATCACCCCAATGTTCATCTGGTGCCAAACGGAGTAGACTACCACCACTTTGCCTCAGCTCTTCCCCCCAGACCTGCCGATCTTCCAACCGGAAAACCCATAGTAGGTTATAGTGGAGCCATCGCTCCCTGGCTTGATTGGGACTTATTAACACACGTTATCAAAAGTAATCCCGACTTTTCATTTGTTTTTCTTGGTACTCTGTTCCAAATGGGGAAATTCCCCTTAAAAAACCCTAATATAAAATACATCGGCTTAAAACCTTATAACCAGCTTCCTGCTTATCTCCACCAATTTGCGGTTGGACTTATTCCTTTCCGGTTAAGCCAGATGACCAAAGGATGCAATCCAATCAAACTTTATGAATATTACGCAGCAGGCATCCCGGTAATGGGAACCCCACTTCCTGAACTCTTAAACGTACCTAAAATTCATCTGGAAAGTGACCCTAACCTTTTCTCCCTTCGCCTGCGTCAAATTATCCGATATAAGGATGCGTGTAAAACTGAACGTCTCGCCTACGCCCAAGCAAATGACTGGACAGTCCGTGCCGGTCTCATCCGGAATTATATTGATGAAACCTTTAATAAAATAGCAAAACCAGCGTGTAACAACCTAGTTTAAGATTGAATAAGATACGATGAAAAGTACCACTACTTCAATCCATAACACACATCTTATCAATCCAAAGGGGGGAAATACACACATGTTATTTGAAACCCACGCCTGGGTAACCCTCGATAACGCCGTCGCTATTTATAATGTATATAGCGATGAGCTAATCGCTACTATTCCTGTAGGCGTTTCACCTTTCTTCCCGAAACGCACACCGGATGGTACGAAAGTCTTGGTGCCCAACTTCGGCAGCAACACCGTCTCCATCTTATGTACAGCCGCTAATCGTGTCCTGGCTACGATCCCGGTCGGCATTGCTCCGACAGCCGTGGCGGTTGATCCAACCAGCACTACCGCCTACGTCACAAATTCAGGCAGCGGAACCGTCTCCGTCATCAGTATCCCAACAGAAAGTGTCGTCGGTACTATCTCTGTAGGCACAAGCCCTGTAGACGCTTTCGTCTCCAGAAACGGAAGCCGTGTCTATGTAAGCAACAGCGGCAGCAACAGCATCTCAGTCATCAACCCTACTACCAATTCTGTAGTCGCCACGATTCCGGTGGGTACAGCACCTAATGGATTAATAACCAGCCTCGATAATACTAAGCTCTATGTAGTTAACAATGGCAGCAATAATGTCAGCGTCATCGATACCGCTACAAATACTGTTATCACCACAATCCCTGTCGGAACCAGCCCGCAAAAAATTGCTGCTAATCCTGTAACTCCATTCCTTTATGTCACAAACAATGGCTCAAATACCGTTAGTGTTATAGCTACAGCAACAAATACCGTGGTTGCTACAGTCGGTGTTGGCATTGGCCCACGCGGAGTAGATGTCACCGGTGATGGTACCCAAGTATGGGTTGCAAACGAAGGGGATAGCTCCATTAGCATCATTAATGCCAGCACCAACACCATTCAGGCTGCCCTCCCGACCGCCTTCCCGCCACGCGGCGTAACCGTCGGTCGAGTTGGCTCAGCTCTGTCCCCTGGAGAACCAATCGATTTGACTGACCCTTATCAACTAGAGGAAGTCTCTGAATCAGTCTGCATCATCGTAGAGAAAGTTTTTGCAAGTTGTCAGCAAAGAGAATGCTTCCCCGCCTTTACGATCCAGCTTCCAACCGGAGGAGTTCCACCATTTACCTTCGTTAGTATGACCTTTGCCAACGGTGTAATTGTTCCAGGCAGCATTATAATCACTCCTATTCCATCAAGGCCAAACTTCTCGAGAGTACAGTTCACAGTGCAGATTCCATTTACTCTTATACTTCGTGATTCTACCGGTGCTCTCTTCACAATTACAGGCAACTTGCCAGATATCGACAAAGACATTGTTCTCTTCTTCCCACCAACCAGACCAGAATTCGATCTTAGCTTGCGGATCGAGACTCGCACCGAATTACTGACCAGCCCGCTCTTTACCGCAACTAGTGTAGAAGTAGCAGTAGGAAGCTTTGTAGTAACCAAGGTTACAGGATTAGTGCAGCTCCTCGTTCCAGCCTTTGGCTACTGCCCAGAGCCACCAGTCTGTGAAGAGTTCCCGAGTGGTCCATCCAACCCATGTATCAACTTCTTTGATACCACTCTAACACCGTTCCCGACAGACTTCTTCCCACGGCAACTTGATGAGTGCTAAATAAGCTGACATCTAAGGATCAGTCACTCCATGAAACAGAAGTTCCTGGTAGCGAGTTATTCAATAAGATAAGGGCTGTCCCACGGCAGCCCTTTCTTTACTCTATTTACTCTATTTACTCTATTTACTCTATTTACTCTATTTGTTCTATTTGTCTATTTGCTCTATCTACACCATTTAGACTATCTACACTATTTACTGGAATTCAGATATTCATTCCGCCCCAGGTAAACAGACCGAAAATCTACTTTCTGTTTAGCGCGAAAAAAGGAAGTGGTTAGCTTGATTGCTAAAAGACCGACTGTTATAAATCCAGTTATTCTGATCTCTGATAATTCCCGTCTTTACTTAAAATCTGATTCCCCGGGTCTCACCCTCTATACAGATAATTCTAGGCCACTCTACCAGCTTCAAGAACCGGTAATCCTAATGCAAGGAATAACAACAAATCCCCAGACTGTGCACTTGTCCGTCCTAAAAAGCAACGGAGATTTATGCTACACCGTGGTTCCTGTCAATGGTACACCCCAAACTAGTGTTTTAACTAACTTAGATCTGCGTTCTCGCAAGTACGCTCGTCTAATACTACTTCCATATAACGGGATGGTACATATCTTCTATGCTCATTCCCACCAAGCCATTCCTGAGCTATGGCATCTTGAGCATTTATTCTGGAATGGTAAGAGCTGGAGAGCTGGGCATCTAGGTGAGGTAGTATCCCGAACTCCAAACTATCACGTGTCCCTTGATAGCCAAGGAAACATCCACTTCCTGGCTATGACATTTCAGGGCCACCAATCCCTACTCCTTAGCAACCGTTTCCATGGGACCTTCCACCTCTGGGGTACACTCACTGAAACCCTGAGAATTCAGCGCGAAGTTGCAGAGATGACTACCATTCTAACCCCAGATAATACTCATTATGTATTCTGGACCGTAAAGAATCTACAAGGTCAGCATGATATCTACTGGGCCAAACGCACCAAGGCTAATGACCTCTCAAGTACTACCTGGCACCAGGTCCCCGCCCCTATCCAGAAAGTATCTGGTCCAATGCGCGGGATTGGAGCATTAGAAGTTAATGATACCTTGTGGCTCCTGCTCTGGTCAGAAAACGTAATCCTAATGTACTTCGACGGTGAAAAGTGGAGACAGCACTCTACCAAACTCCTGAAACACCGGGCCATTGAAGTTATCAAGAGGAGTGAAAGATCTTTCTACTGTACAAAGTGGTTAGAGGATGACACAGCATTTCAATCCCCCTTATTTGCAGACAGTATCGGTTTACCCTACGCTATGCCGGCACGGGTCCAGCAACTAGGCCAGTCTCAAATGCATACCCTCCCGGCTGAAATAACAGCACCTAACGAAATAACATCAACTTTTGTGGATCAATCTGCACAAGTCATAAAAGGTTCTTCACTAACATCCCCTGACAATAATCCAGGTCCTCAACAATATGTAGCTTCACTAGCAAGCATACCCCAACACCATTCTTCAAGCTTAGAATCAACCCCCATAGCTGTCGAATCTAGTACTAACAACACAGAAAACCTTTCTACTGCTGAAAAGACGCCAACTCCTAGCCTGGATGAAAACGTC
>JAJZSC010000049.1 GCA_021849995.1 Bacillota bacterium
AGCTTTTTCAGCTGCCTTGGACAGAGTTTGGTTAGTACCAGACTTATCTGAGGCGGCACCAATCTGGTTTGAGTAGGTACTCATGTTGAAACCTCCTAAGCCTTAACATTTATGTAAGTTGAACCAATTATCTGAGATGTCTCTTCAAGAGATGCGTCTATTTGGTCAAAGTCTTTAACAATCTTCTCATTGTTTGAGTTCTTAAGTTTACGGGAATTCTGATCCTGATTAGACTGTTCCCTGCTTTGTCCTCCTAAGCCCATTTGCAGGGTGCCACAGGAAATCCCCATTTCCGTTAAGGCTTGACGTAAGCTATCCAGCTGGTTTTGAATCACGGACGAGGTCACAACTTCGGAAGCCTGTACCTGAAGGTGTACTTGTCCATCTTCCCAGCGCATAGAGATCTGAATCCGCCCTAGCTCTGCCGGATGAAGATGGATCTCCAAATCTTTAACCTGTGGCCTCTGGGTTAGTGCTCTGTTAATTCCTGCCGATACCTGATGCAAGACAGGCTCAAAACTTATGTAACTGTTCTTAATTTCTCCGGTTGGTGCTAATCTTGACCCGCCCTGGGTCATCCCAACGTTCGCTAAGTCTAAACCCTGCTCCTTATCATCAACCATACTGCGAAGATTTTCTTCATTAAAAAGTTTTTTATTAGAAGTTAGAGAAGTATCTGGCCGTAAACTTTTATTTTGCCGGGTTTCTGCAAAATCAAACTCATTAATCTTTTTATTGTCAGGTATGTTGTAAGGTGGAAGATCAGCATCAGTGTCATCAGTCAGCAACTCAAAGGAATCAGAACTCAAGTTCAGTTCTCGTGAACCCTTTTGAAGAATCTTGTCGGGAACTTGTCCCGCTGCCACCTTATCTAACGCTACCTCTTCGCCTGTTAAAGATCCTATCATTGAGTCGTCAAAAGCCTTTATTGATTCTTTAAAACAATTTTTTAAATGTTTAAAACCATTTATCGATTCGTCAAAACCATCTGGGATAGTTAATTCATCCGACGCCTTCCGAAAATTTTGATGAGCGAGATTAGTCAGATCAACTCCTGGAAAAGACTCCGGCTTCAGCATCTGGACCGTATCAGATACTTTCTTTAATAGATTGCCTTGTATCATCATGTCTGTCTGCACTTGATACGAAGAATTTTTGAAACCAGTTTGACTTTTAGGAATTGCTTCTTTGATTTCACCAGATAGTTCACTTAGTAGTCCTGAAATCAAATATCTATATTTATCCAACTCCGATGTCAAAGGGGATGTCTTCCCCTTGGCTCTTAAAGCACTCATCCCTGCAGCACTTAAGATACCGTTTTCAATCAAGGAAGAGAAAGTCTCCTGGTTGAAGGTACTCAACTCAGAGAGTCCTTGTACTTCGGCCTTAACCCTATCGATTAATGCAGCTGAACTTACATTTGTACTTACAGCAGTATCAGCACTAGCACTAATATTTGCATTTGCATTTGTAAGGGCATTAAAATCAATAGAACCTAGACCTTGAACCTTACTTCCTTGGCTAAAATTACTTCCGGAATTGGCCTCCTTGCCTGCCGGAGAAACCTGAAGAACATTTTCCTGATTAAATTGTTCCTCAGAAACTTGTCCTTTCGATTGGGATTCCAGCAGCCAACCAAAAAGCTGAGCAAACTCTGCTACTGAAGAAGAGTTCTCTTGATCGGTAGCTTCCTCTTTGTCAATCTTCTCTTCAATCTGGCCGTATCCCCTTGCCAAAAGGACATTAATACCTGTCATGCCTTCACCTCCCGAGGATATAATCCAATATATATATCGACAAAACAAGCTATAAACTTTAGCTACCCTGAAAAAAGCATATGTTTGGACTAAGTAATATTGGGACCGTAGACTAAGTTTTTGCAAGCTGAGTTACCATACAGACGCTCGGACGTACGCTCGCTTACTGTAATCGTAACTCGCTTCGAAGAATTGCTTGAGCACAACTTTATGAAATTGCTAGAACAAAGACCCGAGAAGCTGCCGAAGGATTTTGGTTTACATAAGGGAACGGCTTTAAGCGAGCAGGAAACCAAACTTCGCGAAAAGTACGCAGCGGAAACGGGTTGGAAACAGGACGTTTCCAACTGGCCACTGAGGCAGGAGCCGATTTGGCCAGGCACCAGTTGGAGCGAAGTAATTTGAGCGCTAGTTTGGTCCGCGCAGCTTACCGAGTGACCGGTGTAAACCAAAATCCTGGAGACATCCACTATTTTTCATTCTCTGATAGTGCCGAGCACCGACATGAAAGGCTACTCTGAAAAAAGAAGTATGCTTTCAAATGCATAGCTTTCCTAAAAAAGATTCTTCTTTTGTCTGCTTAATCTTCCTCTTAAACGAAGAATTGCCTGTGAATGAAGTTGGGAAATGCGGGATTCCGAAAGCTTTAATACTGCGGCTATTTCCTTTAAGGTCAACTCTTCTTGGTAATAAAGTGCTACGACCAACTGTTCCTTCTCAGGAAGCTTGTCCACAGCCTCTGCCAGAATGCGCTGCTGTTCCAATGCTTCGATTGACTTGAACTCCTCCTGAGCACTGGGGTCACTTAGCATATCTATCGGACTAAATTCTCCTTCTCCCGCAGAGGCTAGTTCATCCAATGAAGTAAGGGTTAACATTTGCCCTTGAACCAAAACTCCCAGTATCTCTTTAGAATCTACGCCTAGGTGGTTAGCCACTTCTTCAGGGTGGGCATTTCTTCCTAACTGAAACTCTAAATCTGCGAAAGCTTCCTGTACTTGCTTAACCTTCATCCTCGCAGAGTGAGGAACCCAATCCATAGCTCGAAGACCATCGATTATTGCGCCTCTTATTCTTAAGCTGGCGTAAGTCTCGAACTTCACACCCCGACCGGGATCAAATCGCTCTAACGCATCCAGCAATCCAAAAACACCGTAGCCTAAAAGATCGTCCTCATCAATATGAGGAGGAAGGGACATGGCCAGACGTCCGGCAATCCGCTTTACCAGCGGCAAAAACTTCTCAACATGCTCACTGCTCCAGGCTGGTTTTATCGCTGCCTCATATGCTTTTTGGATCAAGGCTCATCACCTCCTCACAAAAGATCAGGGTTCACCCCAACCCATTCTGCGGACAATCTCTGCCTGCCGCTTATCATCCGTTAGTCCTGTAGCTAAACTCGGTTCGACCTGGCCTGGCAACCTAGTTTGAGCAACATAGCCACTAACGGGTAATTCATGACTATTCCCGGTTAAGTCTGGTAGTCCGTCAGTGTCGTTCCCTACTGCAAGATCTAGATATACTCCTCTGGCTTGGCCGTTTGCCACATCTTCCTTCCAATCTGGATTATATCTATTAAACAACACCAAGCTGGAGTAAGTCAGGGCATATATGCTGAGAAAAGAAACAAATCCTCGAATTACTAAAGTACCGGTTAGTACTCCACTATTAAAGCTCAGTAATACTACAAGGCCTGAAACAACCAGAGATAGACGCCAAGACCAGCTAAAGAGCTTTTCACTGTCAAAGTTCATTAGATCACCTTTTCGCCATGGTTGATCGTACGTACCCTCAAATCTCCAGTAGTTACATTAAAGTGAATGGTTCGGCCAACCCCCCCACCCACATCTGAGACAAGAAGTGGGATCCCAAAACGTTTCAGCTCGGACTCTACAGTTTCCGCATTCCTATCTCCAATCCTTAATACTGGTGGTTTACCTGGAAAAGTGAACATCTGTGACCCACCAGCCATCTTTGCCCTCAGTCTGCTTTTACTGGCCCCAAGTTTTAATATTTCTTCAATCAGCAAACCTACAGCCTGATCAGCATACTTTGCAGGATTTCCAACTGAATTTCCGTTAGTTGTGGGCAGCATTACATGAGCCATTCCCCCAACCTTTTGGACTGGGTCATGAAGGCATACCCCTATACAGGAACCCAAACCTGCTGTCATTAAGATATCCGGTGTTCTGGCAGTTTTAAGATCTGCCATACCTACATTGATAACATTATTCATAAGCCCAAAACCCCAAACAGTTTATTGAGAGTACCTTCGTTAGGAAGAAAAATGAACTTTCCTTCAATAAGTGGAATTCCTGTAAGTTGCGTATCAATAAAAAGAATCTCTTCATCAATTGTTCCTTCTTCAAGTAAAACAGCATCTAAAATTGCTCCAGCCATATCTATTGCCAGGGCCGGTACCGACGGCTGCAAGGGAATTCCGGATAGTTTAGTAAGAGCTATTATGAAGGAACTAACCATAATATTTCCAACTTCTTTTAACGCTGATTGAGCTAACTCACTTCCTAGTATATCAATACCTTCATCTGTGCCCATTAATGCCTGTACAACTGCTTCGGCACTTTGGATAGGGAAGAAGAAGACCGCTTTCCCTGGGGCTCCCCCTTCAACCTTTACATATACGACGGCCTGCAAGGAATCCAATTGATCTATCACTGATGAAATATTATCAAGGGATACTGTCCAAACCTTCGGCACGGACATGTCTATCCGACGTTGCAAGAGAGTGGATAATGCTGTTGCCGCATGCCCTGAACCGATGTTTCCGATTTCTTTCAGGGCATCTAGTTGAACCTGGGTTATTTGCATTTCTCAAATCAGTCCTTTCTTTCGCATCTCCCTCTGCAAGTCAAATACTACTCGAATAATCTTATCCCGCAATTTTTCCGAGATTTCATGAAATTCAACAGAAATTGTGAACTTGCTGGTATCTTCAATTTTATCTACCCGGCAAACACGGGCCGGTGTCTCAATCTCACCCAGTGGGAGCTTAAGATGTAAATAAATTAAAGAATTTTTCTCCAGTGCTTCTCCAGCCTGAAATCTAGCACCACCCCCACTAAGGTCAAGCATATTGGCCTTTTTAAAGTCAGTTAAACCTTCACGGGTTACCGCTCGGTATAAAACTGGGTAAAAAGCAGCAACTCTTACAAAATTCCTTCTTTGAATTTTACTAGCCATCTGAGGTAACTCAAGTACAAAGACTGGAACCGGTACATTTATTCTTTGGATAAGCTTAGATTGGAAAGTATAAGCAGACACTTCGTCCCAAAAAGTTACTTCCAGCATACTTCCCTCGTGTAAGGGTACAATTCCACCGTCTGAATATGGAGCAAGCACGGAAATAAGACGTTCACCGACCTCATCAATGCGTGTGCGAAATTGCCCTGCGTATTCCCCGTCCAGAACTGTCAGGTCTACAGTCAGGTCCGGTACAAGTTTTTTTCTATAAGACAAAAAGGCCACCCCCCTTACTGGACAAACAAAGCTAATCAAAGAGTACGTAATAATGAGCTTAGAAACCCCCTTACGCCTGATGATTGGCGCGGGGGACGGAGACACAGACCGGCCACAGAGCCGGCAATCCATTGTATGCACTTATTGGCAGAGCTTTGAGGATAGGATATCCCCAAGGGCTCTTGATTCATTACGGAACGGCTTACCAAGGGATCATCATAGATCCAGCCGAGTAAACTTAAAGAACCGTGCAAAAACTTGCTGACTGCCGTTTGAAGTCTTTCAAACGCGGCTCGAGCATCTGACTCAAGTCTAACCCTATTAACCACGACATTAACTTGGACTTCTCTAGAACCCGCCTTAAGTGTTTTTAGTAAACCATAGGCATCTGTCAGTGAAGTTGGCTCAGGAGTCGTTACTAAAATTATATCATCAGAAGCTCTCAGAAAATTCAGGACTGTCTCACTAAGACCTGCCCCAGTGTCAATAATTAAAAGATCAGCCATGTTTTCCAGACGTCCTAAATTTCTGATAACATTCTGGAGTCTTGGACGATCCAGATTAGCTAGTTCTTGCACACCTGAACCCCCAGGTAGAATTCCAATTCCCTTAGGGCCTGATACAAGTATTTCCTCGATAGTTTTTTCCCCTGCCAACATATGCTGCATCGTATACCTGGGAGTAATTCCGCAGGCTACATCAACATTAGCTAGACCTAGATCGCCATCCATTATGATAACTCTATAGCCGTAATCAACCAGTGCCAGCGCCAGGTTAACAGTAAATCCGGTTTTACCTACCCCGCCTTTACCGCTTGTCACTGAGATAACTCTCATACTGCTGCGTGGCTCTCTGTTACGATAGGCCATCTCCCGCAATCCTGTCGCCTGGTCAGGCATATGCTCTTCCCTCCCCCAGAATATATCTAATTAAACGCTCAGGGGTTGCCAGTTCAATATCATCTGGAACATTCTGCCCGTTAGTTATGTAAGCTGTGGGCAATTTTGCTTCATCCAGCAGATTAAGAATAGCGCCAGTATTTACAGTCTCATCGAGCTTGGTAAAAATTAAGTGAGTAGCAAGAAATTTAAAGCGCTCAAATATTTTTCTCTGATCTGCCGGGTGGGTAGTAGCACTCATTACAAGCATGGTTAAATCAGGTTGAGCTTTATCAATAAAAGCACGGAGTTCTGCCATATGCAACTCATGATGAGGACTGCGCCCAGCAGTATCGATAAAAATGAGTTCCTTATCTGAATGCACAGATATCGCTTCTCTAAGTCCTGAGGGAGTCATAACTACCTCTACCGGTACGCCGATAATTTCCCCAAATGTTTTTATCTGTTCAACTGCTGCCACTCTGTAAGTATCGGCCGTAATAAGAGCAACTTTACGCTTGTCCACTATACTAAATCCAGCAGCCAGCTTCCCGATAGTTGTGGTCTTTCCTACCCCGGTAGGTCCTATCAAGGCCACAACTCTTGGCTTGTGAACACCTGGCTGAATCGCTGCGGTATTGGAACAAATTTGGGAAATCAATTCTTGGAGCAGGTTTTTTACTCGATTTTCATCTTGCCAAAGCTCTTCAGCCAGTGTTTGCTGCACCTGACGGATAAGACGGTTTACCAAGAATTCGCTTAAACCCCTGTCAGAAAGCAGATTTGCCCATCTTTGTAAGGAATCAGGCCAAACTGCTTTATCAGCATGTATTCCATCCATTTGCTTGTTCATTTTCTCTAGTAGTCTCCGCATGCTTTGAATTTCAGTTTCCAAAGCAGTTGTTTGGCTAGCCTTCGAACTTGCTAAACCAAGGTTACTCGTAACACTTTCCTCCATGAACGACTGGCTTGAAAAGTTCTGAGCAGCCAAGCCCTTTCCTGACAAAGATTGATTCTGACTGACAGAACCTTGGCAGCCTCTACTAGGCTGAGGATTTAATTTTTTACTGGCCGGTATTTCTTCAATAGCAGCAGTTATTTCAACTTTCACCTTGCTAAATAGCCCAAATATCCCACCTTCACGAAACTGACGAGTTTGAAGGATTACTGCATCAGGGCCTAAGTCCCGTTTAACTTTACCCATGGTTTCTGCGACATTTTCACCTACGAACCTTTTAACCCGCATTCTCTGCCACCACCATTCCTACTGCTTGTACTTGAACCCCTTGCACCAATTCATTATAGGAAAGGGCTATTAACTGTGGTATCTGACGTTCTGTTACCCTTTTTAAGTTGATCCTGACTAGAGGAGCACAGACAATTACCGGATTATATCCTTTAAGCATCATTTTCTCCACCTCTTTGGCCAGATTTTGAATTAACTCCTGCAAAACCCTGGGATCCAGGTTTAGATATGTTCCATAATCCGAAGGTTGAATACTATCTAAAATTTTCTGTTCTATATTCGGATCGAGCGTAAGTACCGACAGGCTTCTATCCTTAGCTACAAGTGGTTGCAGGATTTGTCGAGCCAAAGCTTGCCTTACATGTTCTGTAAGCCGATCTACATCTTTGGTATTGCCGGCGTAGTCTGCCAAGGTTTCAAGGATGGTAACCATATCACGAATAGAAACTCGTTCACGCAACAGATTACTCAGGATTTTTTGAAGTTGTCCTAAGGACAGGTTTTCGAGTGCTTCTTCTACAGCCGCCGGAGCATGCTCCTTGGCGTTCTCTATCAAGGTCTTAACATCTTGTCTTGAGATGATTTCCCAAGCATTGCTTTTAATCACTTCCGTCAAGTGTGTAGCCAGAACGGTTGGTGCATCAACAACTGTACAGCCAGAAAGTTCTGCCTGCTCACGATAAACTGAACTGATCCACTTGGCATCTAAACCAAATGCAGGTTCTTTAGTTGGGATACCCGGGAGCTTATCATCCTCGAAACCACTGCTCATGGACATATAATGATCTGCCAGAAGTTCCCCTGCAGCCACTTCTGCCCCTCGAATCTTGATCACATACTGATTTGGTTGGAGATTCATATTATCCCGGACACGAATCACAGGCACAATAAAACCGAATTCGCTGGCTACCTGCCTACGGATTAGTACGATCCTGTCTAAAAGATCTCCTCCCTGCTGAGCATCCACCAGGGCAATTAAAGCGTAACCAAGTTCAAGCTCCATGTGATCAACATGTAAGAAGTTAAGAACATTCTCCGGCTTTTTACTCTCTTCAATTTCTGTTTCTCGAGCCGCTGCAGTTTCCTGAACCGCACTAACTTTAGTTGTTCGTTGGGTAATTAACCCTGCAACAACCAAAGCCAAGGCAACCAATAACATCGGAATCTTGGGTAACCCCAAAAGTGCGAGTACTACCAAAACCCCTGCAGTTATGAACAAGGCTTTTGCTGATGAAAAAAGCTGAGTTGACAGGTCTTGTCCAAGGTTTGTATCTGAGGCAGCCCTGGTCACAACCAAACCCGTAGCAGTGGAAACCAGAAGGGCCGGTATCTGAGATACAAGTCCATCACCAATCGTGAGCAAGGTGTATGTATGCAAAGCTTCCATTATGTCCATCCCTCGCATGGCAACCCCGGCAATGAAACCACCGACGATGTTAATAAAGAGAATGATTATGGCCGCAATAGCATCTCCTTTAACGAATTTGCTGGAACCATCCATTGCTCCATAAAAATCCGCTTCCTGTTGAATCTTCTTTCTACGCTCACGGGCATCCTGCTCGTTAATTAAACCTGCGTTCAGATCGGCATCTATACTCATCTGTTTACCAGGCATTGCATCCAAGGTAAATCGCGCAGCAACTTCTGAGACACGTTCAGAACCTTTGGTAATTACGATAAACTGGACTACGACCAGGATAATAAAGACAACAAACCCCACAACGGCATTCCCGCGGATGACAAATTGCCCAAACTGCTGGATTACCTCTCCAGCATACCCATCGAGCAGTACTAATCGAGTGGTTGAAATATTTAAAGACAGCCTGAACAGGGTCATAGTTAAAAGCAAAGAAGGCAGTACCGAAAAGTCCAGCGGATCCTTGGTAAACACCGCTAGCATGAGAACAAGCACTGAGCCTGTAATGTTTAAGGTCAAAAGAACATCCAGGAGCATAGGAGGAAGGGGAATTACCATCATGACTATGATTGAGACTATACCAAATGCTGCAAAGATATCGGCATTGCCTAACTTGCGGGAAGTGCTGATTGCCATGGTGGTCTGCCTCCTTTCCGTGGCTTGAGTATTATCTGCAAAAAGACATCGTAGGGAAGGCAAGCTACGATTACGCAGCGAACCGTCCGAGCAGAAGAGCGTAAGTGAACGCAGGCGACGAAGCGTTAAGCCGGGCCACTGGTTCGAATAGGAATCCGAGTGCTATTGCCCATTCGGCGCACTCGGCGTTAATCCACACCGTGGACAAACGTCTTAGGTTTGGCACCGGTAGCGGAGTCGACAAGTGAATAGTTAGCTTCCGTTACCCAATCTTCGGCCTCTTCTTTTTAAGCCGGTAGACAAAGGCTAAAACTTCAGCTACCGCTTTATATAAATCCGCCGGAACCCCTTCCCCGATTTCTACCTGTGCGTAGAGGGCGCGAGCCAGCGGTTTGTTTTCCATGGTAATGATGTCATGTTCTTTGGCGAGTTCCTTGATTCTAAGTGCTATCTGATCTATCCCTTTGGCGACAACATAAGGCGCTTTATTTTCCAAAGGATCATATCGTAAGGCTACAGCGTAGTGAGTAGGATTGGTAACTACCACATCCGCTTTCTTTAGATCCTGCATCATTCTGCGCATAGCCATGGCCCTCTGTTTTTTCTTTATCTCACTCTTTAGTTGGGGATTGCCCTCTGTTTGTTTATATTCTTGTTTTAATTCCTCATGAGACATCCGCAGGTTTTTTTCGAATTCCCACCACTGGTACAAGTAATCCAAAACCGCCAGTACTACAAAGGCTATGGAAATTTTCCAGGCTAGCTCAATTATTGCTTCGCCTAGGAGAACCGTGCTTTGAGCAACTTCCAGTTGCTGAAGGGCTGGGAAAAGCTCGATGTTATCTCGGATGCTTGCATAAAGGAAATAACCGATAATTATCACTTTAGCCAGGGATTTTCCAAGCTCTACCCAGGCCCTAACCCCAAACATCCGCTTGGCCCCGTTTATAGGGCTAATTCTTGAGAACTGAGGCTTTAACGGTTCGACTGTAAATAACGATCTGACTTGCAGATAATTGCTGGAGACAGCTATGAGTATTCCCACAACAAAAACGGGTCCAATAATTTGAAAACCTACCCAGAGCAAGTTGGTCATAAGACTTGATACATGTCGAATAGTCCAATCAGTAGAGAGCTGCAAAACATACGGAAATAACTGCTGCATTTTTTCGAGCATGCCAGGCAGCCAATATTTTAGTAAGGCAACATAACCTAGCAGCATCAAAGCGGAAGTTAATTCTTGACTCTTAAGAACCTGACCTTTTTTGCGTGCTTCCTGTCTTCGTCTGGGTGTGGCCTGAAAGGTCTTTTCACTCAATTATCTCCACCCCCGGTAAAACTGCAGAATCCAGGCCAGATTCTGATTAAAAAGTTCCGAAATGGAATCACCCATCAACGGAAGAGCAAGTATCAGCAAGATGAATCCGAAAATTATCTTCACAGGAAATACTACTGAGAAAATATTTAATTGGGGCACAGTCCTCGAAAGAAGACCGACACCCAAATCCGCGATCAACAAGGCCCCAAACACTGGCAGAGCCAATTGGATTGAAAGGGAAAATATATTAGTAACGAGTTTTACATAAAAATCAATCCCCATCGGGAACCCGGATGGATCTACAGGAATATACGAGTAGCTCTTAACCATTGCTGCAATGAGATAATGGTGAGCATTCGTCGCAAGTAAAAGCATCGTAGCCAGAACCATCTGAAAATTGCCCATCATGGGGCTTTGCATCCCATAAACTGGATCAAGTGAATTCCCCATAGTGAACCCCATCTGAAAGTCGATCAACTGTCCTGCTCCCTGCAATACTGCTGTAAAGGTATAGATAATAAACCCAATTACTAACCCTACTACTGTCTCTTTGATAATTACAGCGGTATATGGGAGAAGTTCAAGTGGAATATGTGGCTGAGAAGCTGCGACGAGCGGATAAAGGATTACAGACAAGCTTGCTGCGAGGCCCAACTTTACCAGAGCCGGGACACCTCTGGCCCCAAAAACCGGTGCCAGCATGACCATCCCAGCCCAACGTGACAAAATAAGCAGAAATAAGTTTAAGTTCCATTGAAGAAGTTGGGATAAGGTCACGGGATGCTCACCTCTGAGTTTTTAATAGTTCGCGAAGGTTGCAAGCTGCCCAAACAGGTTTGCAGTATAAGTAGTGAGTATGTTTAACATAGATCGGA
>JAJZSC010000050.1 GCA_021849995.1 Bacillota bacterium
GATCTAAGGACTCAAACTCTAGATCGGGTACTTAAAATTCTTGAGAGCATGACTAAATGGTTAGAAGAACAAGAACGTGAAACTAAGCATTAAATCCAGGCATATTCAGCAGTCTGTCTCTTTATTCCTGCTAGAAATCTTAATATCTCTTCTCGACGTTTGACAGCAATGCGTCTTCCAGGTTTTGTAAAGACCTTATTCGGAAGCGCCTCAGCAAAAGTACGTGCTCTTTCCATAGCATGCTCTGGAGTTTGAATTAACTCATCTTGGCCAATTAAGCTAAACAATCTCATTAGACCAATATTCCCGAGGTTGTCTAAAATATTTGCATCTCGCAAATAGACAGCTTCGTCGCTTCTTCCGGGTTCTGAATAATACATGTGGTACTCAATTGCGTCTAAGACCTTTGGTATTTTGTTGGGGGAGAAAGTAAGCCGCTGTAGAATATTGGATGCAACACCTTTTGACCTTAAAGGATGATCTATATTTGGTAAGAGATAACCTGGATATTTCCCTATATCATGGAGCATAGCTGCGACATAAAGTACTTCATCATCCATTGTCAAGTGCTGGGACATTTCTTTTGCCAAATTGTAAACCCTAATACAGTGTTTTGTTCCATGAGCGGAATGTGC
Organism: Bacillota bacterium; assembly: GCA_021849995.1. Taxonomy (GTDB): domain Bacteria; phylum Bacillota; class Desulfitobacteriia; order Desulfitobacteriales; family Desulfitobacteriaceae; genus JAJZSC01. The sequence goes on from JAJZSC010000050.1 coordinate 636, forward strand.
ACCTGATTTTTCAACAATGTTTAATACTTCTTGTCTATAACTCATAGGACGAGCCTCCTTTTTTCTTTTGGTAAAAATATACAACAACAAACGGTAAATATCCTTCCCTTTATTTGGTAATTCGTTCGTAGAATATCACCTAAATTAGATAGTATTAGCCATTTTATTTTGGTTTAAAGAAAGGTTTCATCCTTTTTAGCAGGATTATCAACAATAAAAGAGAATATTATTCTAATAATCGATTCACTTGAGGAGTGAACCATTAAATGTCCAAAACTAACGTTTTTGGGAGCTTTACACAAGCTCTTTTCTTTTCTAAAGGTACTGTATCAATTCCTAAACTCCTTTTAACACATTATCCTAAGCTAGGATTAACTAATGATGAAATGCTATTAATAATTCACATATTAAGCGAATTAGAAACTAACCCTTTCCCTACATCTCAACTGTTAGCGGAACGTATGAACATGACTGTCTCTCAAATCGAACAGATGCTTTATAGATTGCTTGACAATAAAATTCTTGGTATAGAAGATTATTGGAGCATAAAGGATACGACTTGGCTCAAAAGCTATTCAATTGTTGGACTAATCGATGAGCTTGCAGAGCAATGGGCTATTGAAAAGGCAAGAGAGTTTCAAGGGGATAAGCCTTTCTCATCCGTCAAACAAGACCTTACTAGCGACCGAATTATTAAATTATTTGAGAACGAACTAGGCAGACCTCTGACCCAGTTTGAATGTGAAAATATTAGTCGCTGGCTTTCCTCCAAAATTTCTGAAGAACTTATTATTGAAGCACTTAGGCGTGGGGTGAGTGCTGGAATTAGAAATTTCCGTTATCTTGATTCTATTCTCAGAGAATGGGAAAAGAAAGGCCTGCGTACCCGAGCTGAAGTTGAGGCAGATGACGCTAATTTCCAGGCCCGACAAGAAAACAAGTCCAAAACTAAAACCAAATCGTCTTCTAAGACGACTACTAATAAATACGAAAATTTCTACCTTTAAGTCAGTTATTTAAAGGAGGATAAGCCTTGAAGAGCATAAAGGATATCGTATCCATCGATTTTTCAAAGGGCTTGCCCGAAGATTTAAGCACCTCTGAGAAAGCTAAATTCCTTCATAAATCACAACCCGACGAGGCTAGATTTTTATGTAACATTTGTGAGGACAGGGGAATTGTACTTGAAGGAGAGACGGCAAGGCCCTGTAAATGCATGAAGCTAAAAAAACTTGAGAACCAATTTAGACATGCACGAATTTCACGAGCATTGCAAAATTGTACTTTTGAGTCTTTTATGTTTACTTATTATTTATCAGGGGATTCTTTCGATCGCTCCCACTACGAGAACGCACAAAAGGCTTTTAATGCAGCAAAGGAGTTTGTATCCGATTATCTTAAAAATCCATTTGGGCTTGGTCTTTTATTTACAGGTCCAGTAGGTTCAGGCAAAACCTATCTTGCAGCCTCAATTGCCAATGCTCTAACTGCAGAAGGACAACAAACTCTTTTTTTGGTAGTTCCCGATTTGTTAGATGAATTAAGAGCTACATTTAAGACTGAAGTTAATGAGTTAGATCTACTGGACACAGCTAGAGAAATTCCTCTTCTAATTCTCGACGACTTAGGGGCTCACAACTATACCGATTGGACTAGGAATCGTCTTTATTCAATAATCAACTACAGAATGAACGAACATCTCCCCACAATAGTCACAACTAATCTAACCTTAGACGAGATGGAGGAATATCTTGGAGCAAGAACAACCTCGCGACTGATTCAGACATCAAGAATTTTTAGACTGACTGTTGATGTAGATATTCGCCATCGCAAATACCAAGAACGGGAAGGTAAAAAGTGAAAAAATTTTTTAGGAAATTATGCATGTCCTTATAAGACATGCATACTCTTTTTTAGGAGGATTTTCTAAACTAAATGGGGGTGAGGGCCTTGGCTAAAATTATTGCGGTTAATCGCAAATATCTGACTATTACATTAAGTGTAGTACTTATCTGTATCATTGGGTTTGCTGGAATTTCGTTATGGCAGACTGCCCACGCCAGCAAGAGTAGTGCGGTTCCGGAAATTAAAATGCTGGGTGTTTCTATTGAGCCTGGATCAGTAACAAAGGACTTGATTTATGGGAATGTTACGTTAAAGGGCGTCCAAGTAATACCAGCTAAAACGTTCGACCTAATCGCCACTGTACAGAATACTACTTCCCAGAAAATTACAAATGTCCCAGTTGAATTAGAAGTAACTCTTGTAGGTGATGAGTCTAAGAAGGTAAGTAAGATGGGCAATTTGCCATCATTAGACCCGGGAGCAACTGCACGCGTTGCCTTCCGTCAGGTCAAAGCTATGGGAGATGCTCAGGGTAAAAGCGCAACCGCCGGACAACACGTAATCACTCTACGCGTTAAACCAAACGCTGCAGGTGGAATTAATCAAGCAACTGAAGCTAGTTTTCGCTTTAACGTTGATTCAACAGTTAAGGCTTCTGCAGCGCAAGCTCCAGCACCTACTGCACAAACACCAACGCCTGCTGCATCTGTAAAAACACCAGTAAAGCAATAATTCTGTAAAAAAGTGTCCAATTTTGGACGCTTTTTATAATTATTTAAACAAAGCTCTTTTAGATGGTTTTAATAAAAGGCGAGAGGGTATAATACCCTAGGGGTGTTATAGTGAATATTCTTGTGGATCTTCATACCCATACAATTTCAAGCGGTCACGCCTATAGTACTATTACGGAAAATGCACAATCTGCTTCAACTAAAGGTCTCAAGTTATTAGGTATGACCGACCATGGACCAAGTATGCCTGGAGCGCCTAACCTGTACCATTTTGGAAATTTATCAGTTATTCCTCCTAAATTATATGGTGTAGATATACTGCACGGAGTTGAAGCCAACATAATAAGCCACGAAGGAGAGTTAGACATCCCTCTACGCTATCTTGACAAAATGCAGGTTGTTCTAGTCGGCCTTCATGTCATCTGTTATCCTGGGGGAAACTTAGATCAGAATACGTACGCTTATCTGAAAGCAATGGAAAACCCTTTTACAGATATTATGGTTCACCCTGGCCGTCCTGAATTTGAACTAGACCTTGAACGCATCGCATACACTTCTAAAAACTTAGGAATCCCAGTAGAAATTAATAATAGTTCACTAACTCCTAACAAAGGTAGTAATTGGGATAACTGCACTCAGTTTGCAAAATACATGAAGAAGTATGGTGGAATGGTCATTTTGGGCAGCGACGCTCACTTTTGGGATAAAGTAGGAGATTTTACTCTCGCTTTAGAACTAATAAATAAAGTGGGTATTATAGACGAACAAATTCTGAATACATCACCTGACAAAGTGCTCGACTACTTGGCCGAGCGAAGAAAATGCAGAGCCTCAATTAGATAGGACTATCTAATTAGATTTTATGTCTATATACCTTAAGTAATAATCTTGGACGCCTTTAAGGTGTCTTTTTTATTTGCACAGATAGTTTAACCATTCCATATCTTTACAATAGGGAAGGTGAAAATATTATGCAAAGGGTTGATCAATACTGCCCACCAGAGCCATCACCTCTTAATTTTGGGATAGCTATATTCTGCCCGATAAGTTCGGTGGCCGGAAGTGCAACCGTGATATTGACTCAACCCCTTTTAACAAGTAATTTCGTTTCTGCTTCAGTAATCATTCTTGCCATACAAATTTTTCTCCTTATTGCTAAGCGAATATTTGATCTTGAGCGTGTCCCAGTGTCCGACTCAGCCAGGAGTACTACAATTCAAATGCCTTTATCCGATCTTAATGAAATTCTTCAGTCAACATTGCAAGATAGCTCCGTTACGGCAGAACAAACAGACGGTCTCAATCTTACTCCCAGACAAAGAGGTTTTTTAACTGTTGAAACACCTGAAGCCCCACTTCTTGTTGGACTTTACGTCTACGGTACTTTTTTCAAGTCTCGTGGCTACTCCTTATACCGGTATTGTCCTACCAATCAAAATTAGATAGAATACCTCGAGATTAATCCTTAAGGCGAGGAGGAAAGAAGGAATGTTAAGTTGTATCCCTAGGTGCCCTATAGAAAAAACACCCCTAAACATAGGTATTACCATCTTTGCCCCCATTAGCTCGGTACCTGGGAGTGCGACCTTGCAGTTTCTTCAACCCTTGCTCACAGCCGAAGTTCCGTATTCTGCTGGAATTCAAGCAGCTTATGAACTTTTCATATTTATTGCTCAAAATGTTTTTTGCCTTGAAGCTTTACCTATTATTGATGTAACTAGAAACGTTGTAATCCAAATGCCTTTATCCGAACTTCAGCAGTTTCTACAAATAATTTCTCGCAAAGCGACAACCGAGTCATCGGGAATAGCTAATTCAAATACCCCCGGAGAGAGGGGATTCTTAACTGTTGAAAGACCAGAAGCACCTCTAATAATAGGTCTTTCTATTTACTCTGATTATTCTAACCTTCCTGCTTGTCCGTCCATTCAATATGTGTTGCCAATTATTTCTCTGCCTGGACTTAGGGGTTCTATTCCCATGCTTATTTTAATTATATTAGCGACGATCTTTACTCGTGCTGTAGTTCCTCCTGAAACCACAGGTGCTAAACCTTTACGCTCAAAAACCCCAACGGATAATAAACCTCTTACGTTTTCTTCAGACGAACTACTCCAATTCCTTTCAAAATTCGGAAAGCACTTTGCAAAATAGAATAAATCGAAAATTTGCAGAAAATTTGTATACTATCAATATCTATAGACTTTTCTCCCTAACAGGAGTAATATTATAAGAAGGCGTTTGGCCTTCTTTTTTTAGAGTTATCTGGTTACATAAGGTGAAGAGAGAAGGGAGCAGTAGAAAAAAGAAATATTTTCAATTGATTATTTTGATTTTGGATTATGGTTAAACTAGACTTATTAAATCTAATCTCTAACAAAGGACGTGTATTGTTTAATGCAACTACCGAAGCCTTTAGGACGAGAGCGAATCGCTGCAGTCATTATTTACATTAGCCTAACTTTCTTAGCCTTTACCGTAATGCTTATTAACGTCTTAGACGTAAAAGTAAAAAACATCCAGTCAGTGGATAAAGGCTCATATACTGTAATTACAGAACGAGGCCCAGTTAATATTACTTCTGATAATATTATAAGGATAGAACGAACCTATACAAAAGCTGCAATAACGGGCAAACCAGTTGAACTGGTTAAAATTTATACTGAAAAAGGTTTTTTATACCTTTCATCTTTAGACCCGTTTTATGAGATCGCTCGTAATATCATGAATTCTGTAGATTATTACGGTCTGTCGGTTTGGGAAAGACCTAATACAGACTTGCAATATGTTAAACCATTTGGTTATGCGATTGGAACACCACCAAATCACATCAAATACATATTCTTCTTACTTTCTTTGCAATACCTAGCCTTGTCGATAGGCGGGATTACATTATTAGTTCTTATTATGCCATTCCGTTGGAGAGAAACTAGATCTAGACATACGGCTCAAATCCCTAAAACTGATTCTGAATTTTGTGCTACTGAAGAACAATTAGGTGTTGTTGCGAAGTAAGTATGTCGTAAAGAGTTTAGAAAAAAATGCGTATTTACGCATTTTTTTATTAAAAATTAGAAACATATATAAACATATATTAAATACACTTTGAAAATCCAGCCAAATAAAATAGAATAATTTCATAGTAGTTTTGATTAAAGGTGAGAGAGGATAATATGAAACGAATTCTATTAGTTTCCCAAGAGAAACAATTAGTTCAAGATATAAAAACAATATTAGTAACTATAGATTACCAAGTTATAGCAACAATAGATAATGGCATGGATGCTCTCCGCATGTTACATCGTTATGAACCAGACCTTGTAATAATGAGCTGGGTTCTTAAGGGTCTTTCAGGCACAGACCTGTTGCAAAATATACTAGCTCTTCATATGTGCCCAACAATTGTTATTCTGGGTTCTGAGAGTCAACAAGAGCTACCTCAAATAATAAAAAGTGAACCCCACCATATTGCTTTCCCACCTTTGAGAGCAATAGACATTATAGGCGCAATTATACAAGCCGAACATAAGTTCAAAAAAGAACAGGAGATAAGGCTGCAAGTTCGCAAGCTAGAAGAAGAGTTAAAAACAAGAAAATTAATATATCAAGCGATACTAGAAATTATACATAAGCGGGGATATGACGAAGAAACCGCCTATAACCGGATTAGAAGCCATTCTATGTCTACACGAAGAAGCATTCAAGCAGTCGCCAAAGACATCATCAAAGGAATTTGGCTTCCTGACTAAGTAAAGAAATCTTGGCAAGCCTTAGGCGCAGGCGGATGCTAAATGCACTTATGTACGCTGAAAGATATACTTTCTGGCACATCTGTGGTATAGATGTCTGATATGCCAAAAAAGAAAAAGGCCACACAGGCCTCTCCCTAAAGATAGTTATGGTATCAATTATATGTTTCTTCCAACAAATTCGACTAAATCCAAAACCCGGCAAGAATAACCCCACTCATTATCATACCAAGCAATTACTTTGATTAGGGTATCTTCCATTACCATAGTTGATAAGCCATCAACAATTGACGAAGCCGGGCTTCCATTAAAGTCAGAAGATACAAGAGGTAGGTCGCAATATGCTAAAATCCCTTTTAATAGTCCTTCGCTCGCCTGTCTAAAAATTCGATTTACCTCTTCACGCTTGGTTGGTGAACGAACTTCTACTACTAGGTCTACTACAGAAACATTAGGTGTAGGAACTCGCATTGCAAAGCCATTTAATTTCCCCTTAAGCTCTGGCATGACTATTGCCACGGCTTTAGCGGCACCAGTAGTAGTAGGGATTATGGATAATCCGGCAGCCCTTGCTCGTCGAAGATCATTGTGGGACTGGTCAAGCACCTGCTGATCATTAGTATAAGAATGAACCGTAGTAATAAGACCACGTTTAATTTTCAAGCTATCATGGAGCACCTTAATCACAGGTGCAAGACAGTTGGTAGTACATGAGGCATTAGAGATAATATGATGTTTCTCTGCTTGGTATGTATGTTCATTAACACCCATTACAATAGTAACGTCTTCTTCCTTAGCAGGAGCAGTAATAATCACTTTCTTAGCCCCATTTTCCAAATGATGATAACAATCATTGCCATTATTAAACTTGCCACTTGACTCAATTACTACATCTACACCCAAGTCACGCCAGGGAATTTCTGCAGGACTTTTATATGATATCACCTTAATTTCCTTACCATCGACTGTAAACCCTTCAGCAGTTTTTTTTACTTCAGATGGAAATACTCCATGAACAGAATCATATTTAAACAAATGGGGTAAAATGTCTCCGGTAGTTCGATTATTTATGGCTACAATTTCGATATCATCTCTGCCTTGTGCTGCACGCATTACTATTCGACCAATTCTGCCAAATCCATTGATACCAACCCTGATCCCCACTTACTTGCACTCCTTTTAAACTTTATATTTAATTATTAAGCAAACACATTTAAATATTACCATGGTTTTGAGTATGTCTCAATTACTTTTTGCTCAAAATATTCAACACAATAGGATGTATTGTGACATACTGAATAGTTAAAAAAATCTTAAAATATTTATCGAGGAGGCATCTACATTGGAAGTTAAGGTTAAGCATGTTAAAGGAATGCACTTTTTGGGAGAAGGTTCCTCAAAAGTTATTACTAATATGGACGCAAGTGTTACCGCAGGAGGAAGTGGACATGGTGCAAGTCCAATGGAGCTGGTTTTAATGGCAATGGCTGGGTGTAGTGGAATTGATGTTGTATCAATACTAGAAAAAATGAGGGTAGAGTACACTAAATTCGAAATATTGGTACAAGGTGAACGTGCTAGCGATCATCCTCGTGTTTTTACAGATATAGAGCTTACCTATAAATTTTGGGGTGATAACATGCTCGAAGATAAATTGAAAAGGGCTATAGATTTATCCATTGAGAAATATTGTAGTGTAGCTAATATGATTGATAAAGTTTCAAATGTGACTTATAAATTAGAAATAAATTCAAAATAAAATATTAATGTTTTTTAGAACCGAGCCAACAAGCGTGAGACGAAACTAAGACAAGAGTTGATACTCTGTGATTGTTTTGTTATACTTTATTTGTTACTTTTTTAAGATATATTTTAAAGGGGTTTAATTTCTTAGATGGGAATTATTCAATCTCTTGCCACTTTTGTTTTCCTGAGCTCAGTCTTATGTTATCTGTACCTGTTCATTAACCGAAAACGGCGAAATGTTGTAATTCAAATGTGGGTAACTGTAATTATCGGTTTGACCTCAGGTTTAATAAGTCAATTGCTCGGTCCGATTCTCAGAAAAACAACCTGGAATTCAATTTCTTTTGGAATTATCTTATATTCTATCCTAATTCCTTATTCAATTTGGAAACTTTGGGCTGAATGGAGAATTCGTAACTAAATATCTTAGCCGCACATCCTTTTAATTGCGCGGCTTGTTTTTTTGTTATCAAGCCTAGTGTTTTTTTAAAGGAGAAAAAATTTATGGCAATTAGACAAAATAAAAAATTTAGGTTTAAAATGTTGTTGGCTTTTATCTCATTTAACGTAGTTTTTGCTGGTATTTTAGCCCCATTTATTTTATTCTGGGGTCCGTTTGAATCCTTAAAGGTAATGGCTGTAGGTTCAGTTAAGACTTCCCGCCATCCCCAGGTTGTGCAAGCCTTTCTTTCTGATGAAAAGATTAGTCAGATAATGCACTCTAATGATGACCAAGGTATCGGAGCAGGGCAGGGCATTGGACGCGAGGAAATTGTTGCTGATCCTAGTGAAGGTATTATAATCGAAGACATTAAGGGAAAAGCCTTTAAGGGTAAAGTTATGCTTATCAAAGACCCAAAAAGGGTAAAAGTAGCTGTTACTCGTGAACTAGGAGTAGCAGGAGAAAGAGTTAGCGATATGGTCAAAAACTCCGGTGCTATTGCCGGGATAAACGGCGGAGGATTTTATGATCCAGACGGAAAAGGTAATGGTGCTTGGCCCGACGGAATTACAGTCCGCGATGGTGAAATTGTGCATAACAACTTAGGTGATAAACTTGCAGAATGGATCATTGGTATTGATGACAAAGGTAAATTATCAGTTGAAAAAATGACCGCTTCACAAATAAAACAACGAAATATTAAAGAAGCTGTTACATTTTATCCCCCTTTGATTTCTGATGGAAAGCCCGTCTTAGAAGGGGATGGAGGGTGGGGAATTGCTCCTCGTACCGGTATTGGACAAACTGCAGACGGTACCATAATTTTTGTGGTAATTGACGGTCGCCAGCCTACCTGGAGTCTTGGAGCTACTCTTCGTGACATGATGAATGTATTTATGGAGTATAAAGCTGTAACCGCTGTTAATCTTGATGGTGGATCATCCTCAGAAATGGTTTATAATGGTAAGATTATGAATCGTCTCTGGAATATTTTTGGTGAGCGCTATATTCCTACTGGTTTCGTAGTAATGCCTAAATCCAAATCCAAGAATTAGTAAAAAGAAGAGGTAAATCACAGTGAAAAGAAAAATTAGGATTCTTGCGACATGGATATTAGTATCCTTAGTCTTACAATTTAGCATATATAGCTATCTTGAATCCCGGGTGGCCAAGGTATTGGCTCCTCCTACTGGAAATACTGCCCCAATTGTAAAAGAACTTAAGGCAACTGTACCTGGAAACAACTTAGAAAATCTTCAACTGTCGTATGCCAAAGACTACCTAGCCTATACCGAAAATGGGGCTCTAAAAGTTTTCAATCTTTCCAGCCAAAAGGTAGTTTTTGAAAAAAGACCCGTTCCTGGTAGTGATAAGAACATGGGATTATTACACTATCAATGGCTACCGGATCGAAATACCCTTATTTACTTCTTTGCGAAGAAAAACCCAAACCCAGTTACTACAGTTGTAGTTCAGCCTAGTACCCAGCCAGCCCAGCAACAGTCTAAACCTCAAAATAATCAACCACAATCAACAACGCCAAACCCTGCTGAAGACCCTAATCAAGCACCAAAACAGCAACAGCCTGTCCAAAATACACCCAAAAGTAACACGAATCAGACAGTCCCCCAAGCCGAGGCATCACCTCAACCAATTGTAGAAAAGCGTTATGGGAATCCGCAATTAACAGAACTATTTACACTTGAACTTCCTGATAGCAACGAAAATACGCTGCCTGATGACCGATTTAATAGAAGTCTAGATAGTTTTCCAGCTGGTGGGGAAATTCAACAAATGGTAGTTTCAACCTTTACTAATCTTATTTACCTGACCGTCAAGACGAACTCTGGTCTTCAATTAATGGAAATAGACGTAATGAAGAATGTCCGCAATCTCCATAGATCCGGTGAGACTATTACTAACATGGCTGCATCAGATAAATATGGAACTCTATATGTAGAAAGTAAGGTTGGCAATGCTAAGCATATATTAGCCTTAGAGAACTGGAAACGAGAAATTGTCTCTAAGAACTCAAATGATATTATTCTTGGCGACCGCTCAGGCAAGTTATATGCAGGAGAGATCAAAGATGATAAGATCACCCTGATCAAAACTCTATCAGATACTAACGAGAATGATCGTAAATTTGAGTTTAAAACCAAATGGGAAGGTTCAATTCCGTTTAAAAACTCTCGCATAATAATTGGAGCAGGCGGAGAAGTAATAGTATATAATACTAAAGTAGCCTATATTGTAAAGAACGGAAAGTTAAAAGAACTTACCTTAAAAGGTGAAGAAAATTACATTTCTTCTGATGGTGCTGAAATCATGGAGATCAATCGTGACGGAAAATCCACTCTCATAGAGTTAAGACCATTAAAATAA
>JAJZSC010000051.1:0-8711 GCA_021849995.1 Bacillota bacterium
AAATATTGGTATGCGGAGAATGACCATTTCAACAAGTGGAGTTGCCCCCAAGATAAGGCAACTTGCTAAAGACAACCCTCAGGTTGGGCTGGCGGTCTCCCTTCATGCAGCGAACGATGAGTGGCGTAATGAACTTATACCGATGAACAGGCGCTATCCTTTATCAGAGCTGATGGCAGCTTGTCGGGAATACTCTGGTATTACCAACAGGAGGATTACCTTTGAGGTAGCTTTGATCGCGGACAAGACCACAGACAAATTCGCGCGAGAATTAGCTGGTTTGTTAAGTGATCAGTTAGGGCATGTCAATTTGATACCTGTAAATCCGGTAAATGAGACGGGAATGCAGAGGCCAACCAGGGATCAGCTGATGATGTTTGCTAAAATATTGGAACGAAACGGAATAGCAGTAAGTGTTCGTGAAGAACGGGGAACAGATATTGACGCCGCTTGTGGACAACTACGCCGCCGGTGGGAGAGTGAGCCAAATGAGTTTAATTGCCCGGTTTGAGGAAATTGCCGAGAATTTGTTTACGGGAATGTTTCGGAAAAAAGTTACTCGCTTGCAACCTGTCCTGATTGCCAAGGAACTTGTAAAGGTAATGCTCAGGCATAAGCAAGTGAGCATATCTCAGGTGTATGTGCCAAACATTTACCGTGTATTCCTGCATTCAAGTGACTGGAGCCCTCTGGCAAGTTTTGGAGATGCATTTTTAATTGAGTTATCCAAGTATTTATTTGCTGAGGGGGAAAGGAACGGTTTTACTTTCCTGACCAAACCTGCGGTAGAGCTCCATGCAGATGATACAGTGAACCCAAGAGAAATGTTTATTGAAGTGGACTTTGATGACTCTGTGGAAATTGCTTGGGAAGAAGATGATGATGACGAATCCCAGGTTTGGCACGACAGGACAAATATTTTTCGGTCGGCTATGGTTCAAGAACCTGATATCATGTCTGAAACTTCTGGCAGGAAATCAGAGTATTATCTAGAAGTAATTGAAGGAATCAATTCGGGAGCTGCTTTTACCTTGGAAAAGGAGGAAATTTACATTGGCCGGCATTTTCAATGTGAATTAGTCATCCAAGACCAGGAAGTATCACGAAGGCATATCAAGATTAGCAAGTCTGAAGAAGATTGGTTTTTAGATGATTTGGGCAGTACGAACGGGACCTTCGTAAATGGTCAGAGAATCACAAGGCTTGTGCTTTCGCCGGGGGACAGGATTCAAATAGGTCAAACGGTCTTGACTTTACACCATCAGAAAGTATAAGTTTCTGGTCGGCATAAGTGCATCTAGGCAGCCGCCTGCGCCTTAGGGCTTGGCGTCGGCCAAGATTTCTATAAAAAGAAGAGTTTAATTACTCTCTGGTACGGGGGGGTATTATGCAGGTATTCTTGGTTATCGGGCGGCTTTTGTTTGTCGGCCTTATTTATCTGTTTCTATTCAGGGTTTTAACAGCATTATTAGCTGACCTGCAAGTAAAGGGTTTTTTTAAGCGACCTGATAAGGAATATGGCAAACTGGAGGTTTTGTCAGGAGGATCCCTTTTTCCAAAAGGGCGGATATTCAAGGTAGATAGTAAAGGAATTAGAGTTGGCCGGGGTAAAAATAATGATATAATTTTACCAGACCATTTTGCGTCTATGGATCATGCAATTTTCCGCCAAAGCAATGGCACTACGATTCTGGAAGATTTAGGGAGCACAAATGGTACCTGGGTTAATGGAGAGCGGATAAGTTCTCCGGTCCAGTTAGTTATCGGAGATTATGTGAAAATTGGAAGTATTACATTCCAATATTCGAGGTGGCAAAATGAGAGTTCTAAGCTTTAGTGAAACCGGCTCTGTACGGAAAAATAATGAAGATTCATATCTGGTATTAGCTAAAGAGGGCATCTATGCTGTAGCAGACGGGATGGGCGGACATTCTGCCGGGGAGATTGCTTCCCGGACGGCGCTGGAGCCATTCGCTAGTCTTGCCTCAGATATTAATAATGTCCCGGCTGAAATGTTGGAAGAATGGGTCAAAGAAGTGTTACTGAAGGCTAATAGTTTAGTTTATGAGTCTTCTAGGCAAAATCCCGGTTGTGAAGGGATGGGTACCACTTTGACAGCCCTAGTCATCAGAGAAGGTCTAGCCGTGGTTGGACATGTAGGAGACAGCCGGGCTTATTTATGGCGGGACGAGAATTTGACTTCTTTAACAATAGATCATTCTCTGGTTGGGGAACTGGTAAGAGCAGGTCAAATTACAATTGAAGAGGCCGAAAAACATCCTCAAAGACATGTATTAGTAAGGGCTATTGGTGCTAACCAATATCTAGAAGTTGATTGCTTAAGATTGCCTGTCAGAACCGGAGATGTCTTTATCCTGTGTACTGACGGGTTTTCGAATCTAATAAGTGAGGCAGAACTAGCAGAGGAACTTCGTAAGACTGGCTCATGGGAAGAGCACTTCGAGAGGTTAAAGAGCTTGGTTGTAGAGCGTGGGGCGACAGATAATTTTACAGCCTTGTGCTGTATTTTGGAGTGAATTATGAAAAAGGATTTTTTCATCCTTCGATTGCTTGTTTTAGCTATACTTTGGGTTGGACTAGGAGTCCTTCTGCTACAGGGAAAACTGGATAACCGACTTGTCTGGCAAGGACTAGTCTTTTCCGCTCTTATCCTTTTGGGATGCCTCATTGAATATTTGTTAGGGTATAAAGGTGATCCCTATATATTACCGGTTGTACAAGCTATTATGGCTCTTGGGTTGGTTTTTTTAGCCAGGATCAGGCCTGCCTCAGCTTTGCGCCAGTTTTGGTGGGCTAGTATCAGCTTATTCGTTTTTTACTTAGTGCTTTTAGCGCTGAGGGATTATAAGATTCTGGGAAGATATCGCTATTTGGCTGGAATAGTGGCTGTGGGATTACTTTTGCTTACTCTTGTGTTTGGAGTTGCTGCCAACGGGGCAACCAGCTGGCTTGAACTTGGAGGGATACGCTTTGAGCCGGAGGAGTTTGTTAAGATCGCAATGTTAGTGTTTCTCGCCTCTTATCTGGGTGAGAATGAAGAACTTCTTAGAATAGGCACAGTTCAATTTGGCCGTTTTTCTTTACCTGATTGGAGAACCTTTGGCCCTTTCTTAGTGATGGGCACCTTCTCCCTCGGTCTTCTTGCAGCTCAAAAGAGTCTTGGAACAGCTCTGGTTTTTTATTTAGTTTTTGTGCTTACCTTGTATGTAGTAACAGAGAGGTTCCTTTATCTGGCCGTATCTGTCCCGATTTTTTTGCTTACGGGTTCACTCGGGTATCTTCTGTTCGGCCACGTAAGGCTTAGAGTTGCAATGTGGTTAAATCCTTGGTCAGACACGACGGGTGGTGGATATCAGATAGCTCAGTCGTTGTTTTCCATTGCCGGCGGACGAATCCTAGGGACAGGGTTGGGCAATGGTATAGGCGCCTTTCAGGTTCCAGCAGCAAGCACAGATTTTGTGTTTTCGGTTATAGCAGAGGAATTAGGATTTGGTGGAGCTATGGCTGTGTTGTGTCTTTTTTTGATTATCGTGATTAGGGCATTCGTAGTTAGTTTAAGGGCTCAGGAAAGATTTGGCCAAATACTCGCTGCCGGAATCGGGATTTTGCTTGGAACAGAAACACTTATTATCCTGGCTGGTGTTACCAAGCTGCTTCCACTTACTGGGATTCCTCTACCCTGGGTAAGTTATGGAGGAAGTTCATTACTAGTGCATTTTATCTTGTTAGGAATATTGATAAATATATCCCATTCAACAGCTGCAGGCACCTTCGGGTTAAAAGCTAAGAGAAGGGAGTATTCTGCATGAGGCGAGGGATTCGTTATGTGGCTATAGGTTTCGCCACCAGTTTTATCTTATTGAGCTTTGGTTTGGTGTATTGGCAAGTTGCAAAAGCTGACTCCCTGCAAAATAACCCGGCCAACCGCAGACTTATTCTGATGGAAGACCGGGTAAAAAGGGGAGGAATCTTTGATAGGAATGGAGAAATATTAGCTCAAACGAAAACTACTGATGGAAAAAAAACCAGAGTTTACCCAAAAGGCGAGATTATGGAGCCTCTAATTGGCTATGCCACCCTGAAGTATGGTGCTTCGGGACTAGAACATTCCTTGGCTGATTGGTTATTTGGTATCAGGAATTCTACTCCTGCTCAGGAGCTTGAGCAAATATTCCAGTTGCCAAGACAGGGCGATGATGTAGTTCTTACGATAGATTCCAATCTGCAGAAAGTTGCCTTTGATGCTCTGAAAGGAAAACGGGGAACTGCAGTGGCTTTAGATCCTAGAACCGGAGAGGTTCTGGCTTTAGTCAGCCAACCAAGTTTTGATCCAAATAACCTAGATAAGAATTGGAAAGAAATTAGTACTGTGGAATCTAGTCCACTCTTAAATAGGGCGCTGTCCAAGTATCCACCTGGGTCCACTATGAAGGTGGTAACCTCTGCTGCTCTTCTCAGAGCGGGGCTAAATACAACAGATTTATATAATTGTACTGGTTCTACTGTTATTAACGGACAGAGAATTGGGGAGCAAAATGACAAAGAACATGGGTGGGTAAATTTCAATAAAGCCTTGGCAGATTCTTGTAATACTTATTTTGCCACATTTGGAGTCCGGGCAGGGTCTCAAAGATTCCTTGAAGCTGCTAGAGGCTTTGGTTTTGGTCAGAAAATTCCCTTTGAACTAAATGTGGCGCCAAGTACTGTTGCCAATCAGAAAGCACTGCCTGACGCTCTTGACATAAACTTGCTTGCAGAGAGTACTTTTGGACAAGGGCAAGTAATGGTCAGTCCTTTTCACATGGCCCTCATTACTGCAGGAATCGCCAATAAAGGTGTGATAATGACTCCGCATATTGTTGATCGTGTCTTAGATCCTGATCAAAACGTGGTACTTAAAACTAAAATTCAACCCTGGCTTGAGGCTTTAACTAATGAGGAGGCCGAGAAGGTAACAAGTGCCATGATAACGGCCGTAAACGACGGTACAGCCCAACCCGGAGCCCTGCCGGATATACAGGTTGCTGCTAAGACTGGTTCAGCTGAAACAGGAGGAGATGTACGTACACATGGTTGGTATATCGCCTTTGCCCCGGCTGACAAGCCTCAAATTGCTGTCGCAGTGCTGGTTGAAAACGGAGGGACTGGTGGCGGATCTGCGGCACCGGTAGCAAAAGCTTTGATACAAGAGGCATTAAGTATGAAAGAGGGT
This sequence comes from Bacillota bacterium, assembly GCA_021849995.1. Classification (GTDB taxonomy): domain Bacteria; phylum Bacillota; class Desulfitobacteriia; order Desulfitobacteriales; family Desulfitobacteriaceae; genus JAJZSC01. Next base: position 5,234 of record JAJZSC010000051.1, read on the forward strand.
GACAGAAAGTGAGTAAAATCTTTGGCGGACGTTATGAGGTTTTAGAGAGAATAGGGGTAGGAGGCATGGCTATTGTTTACAAGGCCAAAGACCTTCTGCTTAATCGTATTGTCACCATTAAGGTTCTCAAGGAACAATTTGCAAATGATGAAGATTTTGTCCGTCGGTTCCGCAGAGAAGCACAGTCGGCCGCCAGTCTATCACATTCCAATATCGTATCGATTTATGATGTCGGCAAAGATGGAGATACGGACTATATAGTTATGGAGTTTATAGAAGGGCGTAATTTAAAGGATGTCATTCGGAATTATGCTCCTTTGTCTACTGAGCAAACTGTAAATCTGGCTGTTCAAATAGGGGAAGCAATCAGGCACGCCCATGAACATCATATTATACACAGGGATATTAAACCCCAAAATATCTTAGTTACCGCTGATGGCAGAGCTAAAGTGACTGATTTTGGTATTGCCCGGGCTGTTTCTTCCGCTACAGTCACTCATACCGGTGATATTGTAGGTTCTGTCCATTACCTCTCGCCGGAGCAGGCTAAAGGGGTACAGAGTAATGAGCAATCCGATATTTACTCGCTTGGGATTATTCTGTATGAACTCCTGACCGGGAAAGTACCTTACGATGGAGAAACCCCTATTTCAATTGCACTTAAGCATTTGCAGGAAAAGGCAGTGCTTCCGAGTAAGATTAACCCTAGGACTAGCCATGAATTAGAAGCTGTAATTCTAAAGGCTATCTCGAAAGCTCCGGAACAGAGATACCAATCCGTAAAAGAACTGCTGGAAGATTTAAGAAGCGTTCAAGCTGGGAGACCGGCGGTCAAAGCCAGGGAGAATAAAGAAGAGGATCTTGATAATACCCGCGTTCATCGCTCATTAGTTCCGGATGTAGCTTCTGCCTTGCCTAAAACAGAAACTAAGGAAAACAAGACCCGTAAGAGAAAATGGCTCCCTTGGGTAGTTATCTTGACAATATTCCTCCTCTTTGTTGGTGGCGGAGCGTTTTGGTTAAGGAGTTATGTATTAGTAGATACAGTAAAGGTCCCGAAACTGGTAGGCTTTACTATTCCGGACGCTGCGGTGTTTGTAAAACAAGCACAGTTGCAGCTTGACCCCGATGTAAAGGAAGAGTATAGCAATACGGTAGAAAAAGGGAAAATTATTGGTCAGGAACCTCAAGCGGAAACTCATGCCAAAGTCGGGCGCTCAGTTAAGCTGGTGGTTAGTAAAGGTCCGGAAATGAAAAAATTTCCCGATGTGAAAAGGGACAAGCTAAGTAAGGAAGATGCCGAATATTTAATACGGAATCAGGGTTTCACTGGAAAAATTAACTTTGAAACAGACCCAAATTCCGCATTGCCTGCGGGAACAGTGGTTGATCAAAACCCTGCTCCAGATTCGATGTGGCCTATAAATGATGATATCAGAATCAGAATAAGCCAAGGTCCTCAGAACCAAACTATCAATATGCCAAATGTTATAGGGAAGTCGGTTTCTGATGCCAGAGCTATTTTAGAGGGCAATAAGCTTGTTGTGGTTATTGATAGCCAGGATTCTACTATTTATCCTAGAGATGTAGTGATGGGCACGAACCCTAAACCTGGTGAGCCAGTTCAACAAGGTGCCCAGGTTATAATGACTGTATCCAGGGGACCAGGGCCATTGGCTAGTTTAGATAGGAATTTAACTGCTAGCCTTATTGGCTTGCTTATACCATCTGAAGTATAAGTATTTCTCTCACGGTGGCATAACTGCAACTAAGGCGCTGACACACGATGTGTCGAGTGTCAAATGCGCCAGGACGGCATAGCATTTGACCTTATGCCTGCGTCTAAGGACTTGGCGCAAGCCAAGTTTTGTCTAATACTTGGTTTATTTAGGAAGAGGTAGCGAATGATTGAAGGGATTATCCTTAAGGGATATAGTGGTTTTTATTATGTTTTTGCCGATGACCGAGTATGGGAATGCTCCCTGCGCGGTCGCTTTCGTATTAAGGACCAGGAATTTTTACCGGGTGACCGGGTCAAGATTTTACCAGGAAGCGGGATTAAGGCAACTGTAGAAGAAGTTGAGCCCAGGAAAAACTCGCTTGTAAGGCCTACTATTGCCAATGTAGACCAAGCTATCCTTATTTTTGCTGTAGTTTCCCCCGAACCTGATCTTAATCTGTTAGACCGCCTGATTATTCAGGTAACACATTCCGGGATAACACCGATAATCGTCTTAACTAAGATAGATTTGCTATCCGGCAAGGATTCTCTTGCCCTTGATTTAAATCAATACAGCTTTTATACTGACATGGGCTATAAACTACTCAGTGTTTCTAGTAAGACAAATGTTGGTATTCCTGAATTAAGGCAAGTGATTACAGGGAAAGTCAGTGTACTGGCAGGTCCTTCGGGGGTCGGCAAATCCAGTCTGCTTAATGCTCTTTCTCCAGGCCTTGAATTAAAAACAGGTGAGGTAAGTCAGAAGCTAAAGCGTGGCCGTCATACCACAAGGCATGTAGAACTGATGGTTTGCTCTGGTGGGCTTGTGGCTGATACGCCGGGATTTTCCTCTCTTTACTTACCCAAGCTGAAGAGGGAGGAACTGCCCGGGTTTTTCCCGGACTTTGAGCCTTATCGTTATGAATGCAGATTTAATAGTTGTCTACATGATAAAGAACCTGACTGTGCTGTAAAAGAAGCCGTCGCTGAAGGAAAGATATCGCCGAGTAGATTCGAGCATTATAAAATTTTTTTGCAGGAAGTAATTGCAGCTGAGAGGAGATATTAAAGTGGTTAAAATAGCACCATCGATTTTGTCTGCAGATTTTTCCAGGCTTGGAGAGCAGGTATCCATAGTGGAACAGGCAGGTGCAGAAATCCTCCATATTGACATAATGGATGGACATTTTGTACCGAATCTTACTTTTGGACCTGGTTTAGTGAGTTCGATCCGTCCCCATTCGAAACTAAGTTTTGACGTGCATCTAATGATCGAAAAACCAGAGCAATATATTAAGGATTTCGCTTCCGCCGGGGCGAATCACATAACTGTCCATGCTGAAGCTACTTCACATTTGCATAGAGTAGTCCAGCAAATTAAGGATTTGGGCTTAACTGCTGGAGTAGCATTGAATCCTGCCTCCTCGTTAGACTCGGTGAAATATTTACTCGAAGATCTTGATATGGTTTTAATAATGACCGTTAATCCAGGTTTTGGGGGTCAAAAGTTTATCCCTGCTTGTCTTGCTAAAATCGAGGAGTTAAGAGCCCGGATTCTTAAGTCGGGAACCAATTGTGAGATTGAAGTTGACGGCGGTATTAATTCAGGTACAGCCCTTGAAGTAGCCAGAGCTGGTGCAACTATTCTGGTAGCTGGGGCGGCAGTATTCGCTCAGCCCGACCCGGCCCTCGCATTTCGGCAGTTGCATGAAGCAGTGAACAAATGAAAATAGCAGTATTAGCAAATGGAGATTGGGA
>JAJZSC010000051.1:8721-11486 GCA_021849995.1 Bacillota bacterium
AGTGGGGGAGAAGAGAACTACAAGATGTAACTTTCCTGGTTTGCGCAGATGGAGGGGGAAACTCTGCCCTCACCTCAGGTCGCTTGCCTGATGTTTTAATCGGGGATCTAGATTCGATTGACCCAGGAAATTTAGAAAGTTGTCTCTCGGCTGGTGTAAAAGTTATGAGGTTTCCCAGGGAAAAGGATGAGACTGACTTAGAATTAGCCCTGGCTTTTGCAGTCGAACACTTAAAAGACTCATGTTCAGAAGAGGACGTAGGTAAGAGGGAGATTTGGTTATACGGCGCTACTGGTGGCAGAATTGACCACTTGTTAGGAAACATCTCGCTCATGATTGGGTATGCCCAAAGAGGCTGGAGAATTCGCCTGATTGATCCTGTACATACAATCTGGATAATTAGTGGGATGGAAACTGTCGCCGGAGCGAAGGATCAGGAAATATCCCTCTTAGCATTGTCAGAAAAGGCAGTTGTGAGTTTAGAGGGCTTTTATTATCCTCTTGTCGAAGAAACTCTTTATCAAAATATTCCTCGTGGGATTAGCAATGTTTTTTTAGGGAATGCTGGAACTGTGACAGTTCATGAAGGACTGGTACTGGCAGTTAGGCTAAGTCAAAAGACATAAGCTGCAAAGCACAATGTACAAGTTCAAAGTACAGAGTACAAAGCACAAAGTATAAAGTACAAAATAAAAGTACAAAGACAAAGGATGAATTGAATGTTTGCAGACGAATTATGGATAGGCACTATGCTGGACGGAGAAGCTCGCTGGGTCGTAGCGTCTACAACTAATACCGTTGAAGAAGCCAGACGAAGACACAATACTTCGCCAGTAGCCACTGCGGCCTTGGGACGGCTAATGACCGGAACCCTTTTCTTAGCTAGTTCTCTCAAAGGGGAAGAAGCAGTCACTACTCGCTTGCTTGGGGATGGGCCTTTGGGAGGTGTAGTATCGGTTGGGAAAGCTAATGGTGAGGTTAGGGGCTATGTTAGAGAACCAAACGTTGATTTAGAGCTGAAAGCTCCTGGAAAATTAAACGTGGCAGAGGGAGTCGGAAATGGGGAGTTTGTAGTAAGTAGAAGTTTGGACAGCGGAAATGTCTATACCGGGATGGTTCCGATTGTCAGTGGGGAGATAGCTGAGGACTTTGCCAACTATCTCTTAACTTCCGAACAGATAACTTCAGCAGTTGCTTTGGGTGTACTGGTTGAGACAGACTATCACGTCTCAGGGTCGGCTGGGTTTTTAATTCAGCCTTTACCAGGGGCATCAGAAGAGACGATCAAGACTATAGAGGATAGACTTGAAGCTCTTGCAGGAATCAGCAGCATTGCTGCCGAAAGTTCTTCTATGAATGAACTTGTAGACAAGATTTTAGGTGATTTAAACTTCACAGTATTAGAGCGCCGGCCTGTCAAGTTTAGATGTTCATGTTCGAAAGATAAATTAGAAGAAACTTTGATAAGTCTGGGGCAAAAAGAACTGGAAGAGCTAATATCTGAGGGTAAGGCTGAGTTAGTTTGTCATTTCTGCAATGAACAATACCTGTTTAATGAACAGGAATTAAGGGATCTGTTAGAACGTGCTAGATAACGGGTCTTTTGTCTGTATTACATAATAATACCTTTAGTAAAAGCTAAAATAGATGATGTTGAATAATATTACGTTAAAAAATGAAAAAAGCCCGACAATTTGTCGGGCTTTGAACTAAACTTACGTAATTTTACACTGCGCGTTGAACTTTACCGGAACGCAAACATCTGGTGCAAACTCTGATCCGGGTGGGAGTTCCATCAACAATAGCGTGAACTCGCTGAAGGTTAGGTTTCCAAGTCCGCTTTGTCCGAATGTGTGAGTGACTGACTTGAATCCCGGTGGAAACTCCTTTGCCGCAAACAGCACATACATTAGCCATGCTCTTACCTCCTTTGCACCCGAAATGACACTTTAATATTGTATCAAAAGTTGAAACTGTTGGCAAGTTTAAACTTTTTCTTTGAATATTTTTCTCTAACTTGTTAAAATGATGATTATATGGACAATGCCAGAAAGGGAGGTCCGTTTATGGGAAAGGAAATTGCCAATAATTATGGGAAAATAGATATATCCGAGGAAGTAATAGCAACAATCGCCGGTGCCGCCGCGATAGAATGCTATGGTCTTGTCGGTATGGCCTCTAGAAAAGGTTCAGATCGCTTTGCTGAATTATTAGGCCGGGAGAATCTAGCCAAAGGTGTGGTCGTTTCTATTCAAGAGAATGAAGTTATAATTGATTTGTATATCATTGTAGGCTATGGAGTCCGTATATCTGAAGTAGCGACCAACGTTATGGAAAGGGTCCGATATACTACTGAAAAGCTTACCGGACTTAGTGTCGCCCAAGTTAATGTAAATATTCAAGGAGTAAGGGTACTGGAGTAAGAGTGCAGGAGCTAATTCTTTAAATCCAGAGTCTTTGGAATTTAATTGCAAGCATAGAAAGAGTAGGGGGATATAGTTTGAGACCAGGTACACAGTCCGAGGACTTTGTGACCGGACAGCAGTGGAAACAGATGATGCGTGCAGGGGCCAGAGCGTTAGAGCTAAGAAAACAGGAGGTTGATGCTCTAAACGTTTTTCCGGTCCCTGATGGTGATACTGGTACCAATATGCATCTAACCATACAGTCTGCGGCCAGGGATGCTGAAAAGGCTTCAGGTGATTCCGTGTCAGAGATAGCTGCCGCAGCATCTATGGGTTCTCTGATGGGAGCTCGAGGTAACT
>JAJZSC010000052.1 GCA_021849995.1 Bacillota bacterium
CTCCATCTAAATCATTCGCTCCAAACGTAAGGGCGATTTGGGCAACTTGAGGACTAGAGGCAACCCAGTAGGCTTTAATATACTTGAAGTTATCAAGTATTAAGCGAGCTGCTGCTATTACCTTAAGAGTTTGAATTGCACTTGCCTGAATTATATGTTCAAACTTTGTGTTTTTCGGATGAAACGCTGTAGGAATTAAAGCATAAAATCCTCCTGTTTCATCCTGAAGCTGTCGCAAGGCTAGCAAATGATCTATTAATTCTTCCTGAGTTTCAATAATTCCAAATAGCATATTAGCATTGGACGGAATTCCGAGCTTATGGGCTGTTCGGTGAATTTCCAGCCATCTGTCACCACTAAGTTTATCAGGACAGATAATATCTCTTACCCTCTGACTGAAGTTTTCTGCTCCACCACCAGGAATAAAGGATAAACCGGCATCGGCTAATTGCCTTAATATCTCCTCTATCGCTACCCCCTCTAAGTTGGCAAAATAATCGTATTCGGCTGCAGTAAAGGCTTTTATACTAATTCCTGGTGCGCGGTTTTTAATTGCTTTTAACATATCAAGATAATATGAAAAAGGCAATTCCGGATGAATTCCCCCCACGATATGAATTTCTGTAGCTCCAAGTTTATTATAGTACTCTGCTTTTTCAGCTATTTGTTCAATAGATAAAGTATAGCTTCCCTTATCTGAAAGATCCTTTCCAAAAGCACAAAACCCACACCTTACTTTACAGACATTAGTGTAATTGATATGTCCATTATTATTAAAGAAAACTTGGTCACCCACAAGCTGTTTTCTTCTCTCATTGGCTAAATATCCAAGACCCAAAATGTTTGTGGTTTGGATAAGTTTTAAACCCTCTTCACGATTTAAACGCTCATTACTTTTAACTTTATCAACTATTGTTTCTAAACCTTGATATATGGTATCCAATGAAATACCTTCTTTCCAGAAAATGCATTATGTTTTTAGTCGATTATAACATAATTTCTTAATGTGGAGAAAGAATAAGGAAGACAACAAAAAAGGGACTCGGTTGAGCCCCGTTTTTTTAATGCAGATATTTCTTATTCCCTTTTCTCTGAGCTTTGATTGCTTTACGTACTTCATTGGCAACTCTCCAAGTCTCCTGTAAATGAGAGGTGACCAAATCTAATTTTCCTGTTCTTTTATCAATTAAGATATCTACGGAGGGCTTCTTGCTATGAGGGTTTTCCCCAGGATGTAAGATATCAATACCAATCTTATTTTCATCATATTCCGGTGGTACCAGGTAATTAAGTACTTCTTCAGTGGCATCTATAAGCTCTGTAACCTGTTCTTGAGGATAACCTTCCCTCAAAAGAATTTCTCTAACCTGGGTTAATGGATGATCAAGAGTAAGTAGCATCTGGGCCCGCTGAACAAGGTTATAATCAATTTCCATGACGCCACCTCATTTTCTCCAGTTTGATTTTTACATCTTCATTGTCCCCTATTAACTAAAATCGAATACTGATACATATTGTAGAACTTGGTGAAGTTGTCCAATTTTAATTACTAGGTTTTTCTTAGGAGGTTTTGCCTTAATGTCCAAATTCTTATCATTGCCTTTCCTAGTTGCCGCAATTTCCGGTATTACCATGGCAATTCAGGGCACCTTGAACTCCGGCTTGTCCCAGAAAACCCATCTTTTGGCCGCTACCTTGGTAGTTCATGTCATTGGAACAGTTGTCGCCATAATTACCATGCTCTTCGGTCGAGTTGGCTTTTTTTCCTATAACTGGTTTACAATACCTTGGTTTTATTACTTAGGTGGAGTTCTGAGTGTTGTCATAGTGGGCCTAGTAGCATCAAGCATTCCTAAAATCGGAGTCTGTAATGCCACCACTGCAATTATTATTGGACAAGTAGGCGCTGCAGTTTTGATTGACCATTTTGGCTGGTTTGGAGTAGACAGGTTGCATTGGAGTCCATGGCAGTTTTTAGGTCTGGCTCTTTTTGCTGCTGGTGCTAAATTGCTCTTTCGTTAAGATTTAAAAAATTTCAATAGTGGTTTATACTAAAAAACTCCGCATTACTTTATAAAGGGTGCGGAGTTTGGTGATTTTGGGACACTACTTGATTAAATATGTGTTCTGGAATCAATTGCTGCCATGTTGATAATAATCGAATAAACCTCTTCAGTAACAATGTATTTTCTGATTTGACCATTTGCAGCTAAGATTAAGGTATTCTTAACTACACCTTTTTGATCCTTCTCGATAAGTTTGAGTAAAAAGGCATATGCATCATTGGTTACAGCTAATTGTTTGAACTCCCCATCTGCCACAAACATTACCCAGTAGCCTGATGAAACCTCGCTTTTGCCATTATATAGTTCATTATACACATTAGGAAAGCCCTGTAACGGAAAAGCAGATGAATTTGACTCAGTGCTCGAAGCAGGCATAGTGTAGGTCAAACTCGAATCGGTTGTCTCTACATATGGGTCTGTTAATCTCGCATAAACATCTTTGAAAAAACCTGGAAATAATAGAAACCCCACCACTCCAATAATTACAACCCACAAAGCTAAGGATTGAAGATCTTGCCATATTTCATACCTTGGAGGACGGCCCCACGAACCAGGCATATTCTCTCCCCCCTTCAAAACAGAAAGCTAAAAATCCATCTCTAAAAATATACTAAGGCAAGGCCAATGTTATGTTATAAATACTTGCATCTTTAAATAATGCCTTCTACAATTATTACGAGGTGTGGACATGGAAATTATTCGCTCGAAACTCTCATTGCTGCCAGAAAAACCTGGTGTATATTTAATGAAAGACTCCAAAGACCAAATAATTTATGTTGGAAAAGCTAAAGTGCTTAAAAACCGGGTTCGTTCCTATTTTACAGGGTCACATGATGCCAAAACACAGGCCCTTGTTAGCCAGATCACGGATTTTGAATATATCATCACCGAATCGGAAGTTGAGGCATTAGTTCTGGAATGTAACCTCATTAAAAAGCACAATCCCAAATACAATATTTTGCTTCGGGACGATAAAAGCTATCCATATCTGATAATCACAGATGAACTTCATCCCCGTATTATGGTTACACGACAAGTAAAAAAAGGGGCAGGGAAATATTTTGGGCCTTATCCAAATGCTAGTGCTGCCAAGGAAGCAGCCCAACTTTTGAATCGTCTTTTCCCTTTTCGAAAATGCAGGCAAATTCCAAAACGTCCTTGCCTTTATTATCATTTGGATCAATGCTTGGGGCCTTGTGTTGAGAATATTGCATCAGAGGCCTATAAACAGGTTTTAAAACAAGCAAATAATTTTTTACGCGGTGACCAAAAAGAAATTGTTCGCCAGCTTGAAGACAAAATGCATAATGCCTCCAAATCCCTACAGTTTGAACGTGCTAAAGAGTACCGCGATTTGATAGAAGATCTTAAAATCCTTAATGAAAAACAAAACATCATCCTGACTGATTTCTTGGATCGAGATATAATTGGATATGATTTCAACAATGATGAATTGTGCATTCAAGTTTTCTATCTTAGACAAGGTAAACTCATTGCCCGCGATACTTTCATCTTTCCCTTTTATGAAGAACCCGAGGAAGCTCTTATATCTTTCATAGTTCAGTTTTATAGCGAGAAATCATCGATTCCAAAAGAAATCTTACTCCCGTCTCTAGACATTTCCCTGTTAACCAAACTTTATCCGGTTAGCATTCCTCAAAAAGGCAAAAAACGCGAATTAGTAGAACTAGCTATAGCTAATGCGAAAACAACACTACATGAACAAGTAATTCTGGAGGCTAACCGCCACGAAAAAAACACTCAGTCCCTTGAATACTTAGGACAAATTTTGGGTATACCTACTCCAGTCAAAATCGAAGCCTTCGACATATCAAACACTTCAGGAACAAATCCAGTCGGAGGAATGGTTCAGTTTATTAATGGCAAACCAGAGAGAAGCGCTTACCGCAAATTTAAGATCAGGGAAATGAGTATAAACGATGATACTGCCTCTATCTGGCAAGTAATAGAAAGAAGATATTCCAAACTTATTGCAGAGAACGCTCCTTTACCGGACCTCATACTTGTTGACGGAGGAAAAGGTCAAATCAAGGCCGCTAAGCAAGCATTAAGAAATTTAGACTTAAACCTTCCGGTAGCTGGAATTGTTAAAAACGACCGCCACCAAACTTCTGGTCTAATCAATGAGAATGGTGTTTTATTGGAACTGGATAAAAACTCACCATCCTTTAACTTACTGGCAAGAATCCAAAACGAAGTTCATCGTTTTGCAATAACATTCCACCGTCAGCAAAGACTTAAGAACATGATTTTGTCTGAGCTTGATGGGATACCGGGAATTGGACCTACCAGAAGAAAGCTGCTTTTACAAAACTTCTCCTCAGTTGACGAAATCAAGCAAGCTGATCTTGAGGATTTGCAAAAAGCTGGCTTGCCAAGATCTGCTGCTGAAGCGGTATACACCTTTTTTAATCCGGTTAAGGAGTAAGCACGACTTAAATACCAGGAGAGATAAAATGATTTTAAATTACCGAGTGGAATTATGCAGGCAATGCTACTTTAAGAGAGTTAGAAATTGTGATTTCTATGACCTATATATAAACAATCGTATCCTCAGTACTAAACCAGGAGGAGAATGCCGTCATTATAAACCTGTCCCTTGGCTTCCTTTAACTTAGTAATTTTTATTGACAAATGCGGTAAGACAAGTTTATGCTACTTGTATAAATTTACGTATGTTTTCTCCGTTACCTGGCTCAATTCATTTGAGGGAAACAATTACTTTATTTAAAAACTCGATAATTTTGACGACAAAGGACGGCACAAAGTATGGACAAACTTTGTGTCGTCTTTTAGGGAAGGGAATCAATGAAGAATAAGTATACAATATTGCTTATACCACCTGATCACGGACCCGCTAAGCAAATTCAGATCCCAGCAAAGGGTAAACGCGTGGTAATACTCGCGGTTTGTCTTCTGTTTGTGACAGTTGGCAGCTTGGCCTTACATGACTTTTATCAAGCCAAATACATAAGGAACCACATGGAATCTTTTGCCCATATAGATAGCCTTCAGGATACTCTTCAAAAAAAAGAAGAAGAAATTCAGAATTTAAATAAGAAGTCGGTAGAGATGTCCAAGAATTTGAATGCCATAGAATCTCTTGAGGAACAAATTGCTTCGATACTCAAACTTCAAACTTCTTCTACCGGTTTTAGCGCCAGCCGAGGTACCGGTCCTACCCCACAAAGTTATTCTCCGTCAGAAAATCTAGAAGGTAATGCTGAATTAGTTCAACAGCACTTCGTAATCATGCAAAGTTATTATGAGGCTGCCCTAAAGCATGAGGACAAGCTTAATCATACTCCAAGCATTCTTCCACTTGAAGGTGAAATTGCTTCATATTTTGGCTACCGTAAGAACCCCTTTGGCGGCTGGTCACGGGAATTTCATAATGGGATCGATATTGCCTGCGATTATGCTACCCCCGTACACTCTACTGCTGACGGAACTGTAACTTTTGCCGGATGGGATAATGTTTATGGCAGGAAAGTTCAAGTTGATCACGGTAACGGAGTTGTCACCTTCTACGGACATAATTCTCGCCTGAACGTTAAAGTGGGGCAATCAGTAAAAAAAGGCGATATTCTAGCATATAGCGGCAACTCTGGCAGAAGTACTGGAACTCATGTCCATTATGGGGCAATCGTAAATGGAAAAAGTGTCGATCCATTAATGTTTACAAGTACAACAAAGGAGCAGTGATAAGAGTGTTCGGTAAAAATTCAACTCCCACTTGGCAAGGAAGCTCAGGTGATACAACTTTTATTGCTTCAGAATGCCAGGTCACAGGAACTATAACTATTAAGGGAAATGCCCGTATCGATGGACAAGTAGAAGGAACTATTGTAGCTACAGGAGACTTGGTCATTGGTCAGGGTGCTGTCCTTAATGCGAATATTGAAGCAAAGACAGTAAGCCTAGCCGGGGAAGTCCGGGGCGACGTCAAAACTACTGATACTCTGGAACTTGGGTCCACTGGAAGGTTGTATGGGGATATTTGTACGAAGCAGTTAAAGATTGATCAAGGGGCTCGCTTCGCTGGTACTAGCAAGATCCTCAACGATGAAGTGAAACCTGAGGTCAACACTTTAGCAACTAAGGATCGCAACGAGGAAAAAAACAAAAAGCGATAAGCACAAAAAAACAACCGCCATAGGCAGTTGTTTTTTTGTTACTGAACTCGACGGGCACCAAGATATCGGGAAGCATAGTAGCTATCCGATAAGCTTGTGACCTTAACTCCGCTATCAGCTGCGTGAACAAAACGTCCATCGCCAATATAGATACCCACGTGGGAAGCTCCCTTAGCATAGGTTGTAAAAAACACCAAATCTCCAGCTTGAAGTTGCTGCCTATTAACAGCAGTTCCAACACCGAATTGGGTATAAGATGTTCTGGGCAAAGATATTCCGGATGCTTTAAAAACATACTGAGTAAAACCTGAACAATCAAATCCGTTTCGACTTGTACCTCCAAAAACATAAGGTACTCCCCGAAGACTTAATGCATTACTGACCAAAGAAGACATGTCAGAGCTTCCACGCGATATCTGTTGATTTGGAGGATTACTGGGCGCAGGTTTGGGCTTAGGCTTGGGTTCAGCCTTTGCTACCTGAATTTTGCTTGACTCAACCGGCTTAGCAACAGCCTGGTCTTTGATATGTTCCGGTACCTGTACCTGTAATTGAGCCACTTTGAGTTCAGCCTTTTCTGCAGTTTCTAGCTTTGCACGAACTTCTTTACCATATAAATCCTTAGTAACCTTAACAGGAAGCTGAGATTTTAAAGACAAAGAAGAATCTGAGGCTAGTACAACTGCATGTGCTCCCGGCAAGCTGGCAGCCAAAAGTATGCCGGATAAGGCAATGCTGCCGACCCAAATCCGTCCGGAAAATGAAATCATATTTTTCCACCTTTCTCAGCTTACGAGGTTAGTTGCCGGGTTCGGGCGATAAGGTGTTAAGCCCTACACGAAACGTGATTCACCCCAAAGATTAAATCCCCCGCTCTAAGCTCATTTAAAAACTTAGATTCAGCATTTTACTAAATGTAATTCGCTAATAAACCGGAAAATCCTTTTGCCAAAATTCTACAGAAGGATTGCGCGAACCGGAAAAATATATCGTAATTTGAGTAAAATAATAGATTTTTCATGAAAGTACGAAAACGAAAAACACCTCCTGAAAAAGGAGGTGTTGCCTTTGGGCCTTAGGACATAAATGAATAAATATTGCGGCTTAGGTCAAGTAGGTTTTCCCTCTAGGCTCCTGTGGTTTCCCTGCAGGCGGTTTCCCCTTTACCCTAGCTTGAGGTGTCACCAGCCTCAACACTTGATCGCCACTTAGTCCGCACTTTAATCCTCATTTATTTTCGCTCTAGAAGTTTTCCTTAACACTACAATGGCAATCTAGCCTCTTTTGCAGAAAAGAATTTCCGGCAGACCCAGCAACATCGGCCAACATTACTGAAGTCCCCTTAGCCTTCCCAACTTTTCCACCTCAAGGCAGGCTACACTGCACTAAGTTCCTTCCTAATGCAGGTTCATACCCCAAGCCATAGCTCTAGTAAAAAGAGCCACGCACTTAGGCCTCCACGGAAAAGGGTAGCGCCCACATGCCATTGTGGATCCCCCTTTACCTTAACTCCCAGCAGCAACCCTCGACTGGGCGTCGAAAGCCACCACCAGGAACTTCATCGGTATGCCCTCGGCGGATTCTTAGGCCCGCCTTCGAATGCCATTTTGTGCACTAGAATTGCGCTCCATAGCCCAAAGGAATTTGAACATCACTTGATAATTTTACACTGAATATTGTTTTTTGCAAAATGTCCTTTAGCTATTCATATTAAAGAATTATCACTAAAAAGAACGTCTGGAAGACTAATTTTCGTATAAAACTTTAAGACCTAAAAACAAAGCAAGATTTAGCTCAAAACAAATCGTAATAAAAAACATTTCTTTATTCAGAGAGTAAACTTAAATATGCTGAAATATTAAATAAAAACATTCCACTAACAATTTTAGTTCTTACTTCCGCGCTATAGTCTCACTAAAGAAAAAAGCCCTAAGAATCAGGGCTTTTTTACAACTAACTCTATCCTATTTTCCACAACTTGAACCGCAAGCCGAATCACAGCCTCCGCCGGAATTCTGTGTGCGAATTTCGAATCCCCCGCCATAGCGAGACTCCACATAATCCACTGTTGCGCCTTCTAATTGGGGAGTCAATTTCTTGTCTGTCAGTATAGATACTCCATACTGCTCATCCAAAATATCATCTTCTGTCTTTGACTCATCCAGAGTCATGCCGAAATTCGGCCCACCTCAACCAAACCCAGCAATATAGAGGCGTAAATAAGCATTATCTTTTTGTTGACTTGCCATGACCTCTTTAACTTTCTGGGCTGCGATCTCAGTAATGTTTACCATTATCGCCCCTCCTTTTTCTAATTACCTTACACCCCCAGGGTAGTAACTCTTTACATAATACGCCTTAACTTATGGAAAGTCAAACACCTTTAATACTATACTTGCTTACCATTTCCATCCGGTTTGAAGTCTCTTAACAGTTTTCGAATTTGCACCTCAATACTAGCTGGGAGATCTTGAGCGCTTTGCTGGAGACGTTGAACTTCCCATTTAATCTTTTGAATAAAGTTCTCTTCCGGCCAAGCTATAAAGGCTTGTGGCTGTGGAGCAGACAAATTCTTTAGAAGGAAAATCAATAATACTAAAATTAAAAACCTCCAGAGAAATCGCATGAAACCAAACCCTTTCTGGACTAAACTAACAATAGTCTACCCAGAAAGAGATAATTTTAAGTCATTTGTTTTTTAATCTGGATCCAAAAATCCTCCATGTAGGAAAATAAAGGCCTGAAGTACCTTTTGGCAGAATCAGTATTCAAATATTGCTCGTACTTTTTAATTCTCTCGTGATAAAAACTCTCACATGAATTTTCTCCAAACAAAGGTATACCCAAAGAACCAGCTAAGGAAAACAACCTTGCTATACCTACAGCTCCTACATAGTCAAGTTTATCAGCATCATATAATATCTTTGCTTCTAAAGACTGTGGCTCACAAGTCTCTCTAGAATGCGCAATAACAGCTTCTTTGACTTGAAGAATAATTTCCTGGGAATACCCATTTTTCTGCAAGATAGTTTCCGCTAAGCCGGCACTACTCTCAGCATGGGTCTTTTCAACTGTACCAGAACGTCCAATATCATGAAGTAACGCCGCAAGTTCTATTACGATTATATTGGCATTTTCCTCAACAGCAATCTTTTGACCCCAAGACCGTACTCTTAAAGCATGTTCAAGATCATGAGCAGGGTCCTTTCTTGCATATAACCCCTGTACGGCTTGAACTATCTCCTGAGTTTTTTCTAAGCTAAGAGTCTCCATTAAATCACCTCCGGTTAGAGTCAGGTTTTTCGATCAATAGCTTTTCAAACTCTAACATCAAAGTCTTAGGTACATTGTTGCCATACCTAACCATCAACATATTAGCTGGATGAGACGAAATCTCTACTTCGTCCGTATCTTTTATTGTCATCCCAACATGTTCCATTAAATTTCTCATCATTTCACGGTATTCCCATATATTAAGGCTAGTTCCTTCCAAGTCCCAGTGCCAGTAATACTCAGTTGCAAAGATTATTAATCTTTCCATAACCGGATCACTAAAGGCTACTTCCAGTAAGCGGCGTCCTGTACCATGTCTTCGAAATCTTGGTGACACTTCAATTGCACCCAGTTCCAATAATTCCTTTGGTCCTTTAACCCAATGTTCGAAGTCATCGGGAGGATGAAATGTAACATATCCTACCAAAGTTTGATCAAACTGAGCAATGATGACCCGCCCAAATTCAAGCCTGCTAATTTCTATTAGGGCAGCGTGTTGCTTGTGGGGTGGTCTAAAAGATTTTAACCCACTGTCGATTTTGAGAGAAGACAAAAGTTCAGGACCTACGGGGCCATGAATGATAAGCTCCCCTTCCCCTGTCTTAATAAATTGGCTGAACTTAGCCATTCCCTCTCTCACCTTGAGCCCTCCTCGATTAGCTTCCTCTACCAGTAGACTTTCCACATTGTTGAAGCTAATTCCTCCTGGGAGGTTTTATTCATTTAAATTGTACCTTTTAACCTTATTATATAACGTCGCCAAGGAGATATTTAAGGCCCTGGCAGCCCGTTTCTTGCCCTCTAACGTATAGCCGTATCTAGTCAAAGCACTTCTTAAAAGAATTTCTTCCATTCTCTCTAATGGCATAATGTCATGTGAGGAAAACTGTTCTTCACCAGCCTGACCTAGATAATCCATCAAATGTCGTTGACCAATAAAAGTCTCGTTACATAATATGATGGCTCTGGTTAAAACCTGCTTGACTTCCTCAACGTTGCCAGGCCAGCGATAAGTTGCAAAAATTTGTTCAACTTGGGGTGTAAGGCCTTGGATAGATTTTCGAAGCCGTAAATTAAGTACCCCAATAAAATGTGCAATTAACTCTGGCAAATCCTCTTTTCGCTGACGAAGGGAAGGAATTGATACTTCACGCTGAGAGACGAGACGATATAAATCCTTATCGAAAGCTTTATCGTACATCAGCAAATGTACATTCTGTGAAGAACTCAAAATAACCCGAATATCTTTAGTTTCTGCCTGTATACACCACTTATACAGTTCCGCTTGCTTGAGTAGACTTAAACTGGCAACCTCTCTAAAATAAATAGTTCCACCTTGCAAGTAATTTATACTTCCACTATCTATATTCTCTGATAGGAATTCTGTCACTGCAATTGGATCTGCACAATCTACAACTAAAAACGGTTTATCCGCGCGCTGACTCTCTCTATGAAGGAAGGTAGCTATTAGGAGCTTTCCTGTCCCAATTTCTCCCTGAAACAAAACTGGATCCTTCTCCCGCGCCGCTTTCCGAGCTGATTCTACCGCTAAACGAAACCCCTTACTACTTCCCACCAGCACAGGATTGCTTACAGATTTAATGACAAGTGTTCCCATCATACCATCCTCCTCTAAAAGTTCTGCTTCTAATACATGTAAGTAATTCTATTGTATACTATAACAGGAAATACTAAAAGATTTTTTTATGTTTTTTTGAATAATTTTGAATTAAAAAAAGACACCCGAAATTAATCGGATGTCCTAAAATAACTACCTTAAAAGAAGATTATTCATTCCAACTTGCCAGATACTTTTCCTGTTCTTCTGATAAAGTATCGATTTTTAACTGCAGAGAGGTTAAGCGAAGATTCGCAACCCTTTGATCTATGCTATTGGGTACTGGATATACCTTTTGTTCCAGCT
>JAJZSC010000053.1 GCA_021849995.1 Bacillota bacterium
TAGGTCCGATGGAATTGTGATGTGTTTTTAAAGCGCTTTGTTTTCTTGTTTTGTGGGTTCAGGGAATTTTATTTTGATGTTTTAATATCATCACATACATTTATATAGTTCAGTTTATCTTTATAACCTGCTCTTTCTTTATAATACTCCGGAATGATTACACCTTCTTTTTTAAACCACATTGGTGCATCGATCCCTGAATAGAGAACTACATTTCCCCAAGGCATAAAGGAACCCGTTCTCACCATCACCCTCGCCTTATTCCTCAAGCTTTCCATTATTTGGGCATGAGGAACTGTTTCTACCTGACAGCGGTCTATCAAGCTAGAAACTCTATTAAACATTACAGGATTATATAGCTTCTGTTCTTCAGCAACTAAACACTTTTCATAGATGAAATCTTCAATTACCAGCTCCAGGATTGTTATTACATCTGGATAATCCATAGTAATAGCGAGGTCTACTCTTTTAGCTATATTTTGAGGTATTGGCAAACCGGCATCAGCTATTATCATAATGTCACCATGCCCCATACAGTCTATCGCTTCGTTTAGTGCTCCGTTAAGAATTTTCCCTTTCCTCATACAAATCTCCCTTAGTAGTTTGCATATTCCTTGAAAGCCTCCAGCATAGCAACAAGATTCTGTGGTGGAACGTCTGCCTGAATATTGTGTACCGTATTAAACACGAATCCACCCCCAGGTGCAAGTATCTCCATCTGCCTCTTTACGCATTCCTTGACCTCTTCAACAGTGCCTCTTGGCAGTATGCGTTGTGTATCTATGCCACCGCCCCAGAATACAATATCTTTTCCAAAGTCTCTCTTTAAGCCCTGGGTATCCATACCTTTTGCATTAAATTGAACAGGGTTAATAATGTTAACGCCCGCTTCTATCAGATCTGGAATAACTTCTCGAAAGCTACCACAGGTATGAACAAATATTTTCGCATCTGTCTTGCTGCGTATTAAATCAAACAACTCTTTTTGCCTCGGCTTCACATACTCTTTGTACATACTTGGAGATATTAGCATGCTGTTCTGACTACCAAGATCATCAGCCTCCTGAACGACATCAATAA
The DNA here is from genome assembly GCA_021849995.1 of Bacillota bacterium. Taxonomy (GTDB): domain Bacteria; phylum Bacillota; class Desulfitobacteriia; order Desulfitobacteriales; family Desulfitobacteriaceae; genus JAJZSC01. The sequence goes on from JAJZSC010000053.1 coordinate 1,081, forward strand.
TGTCCCCAGCTATATCAAGTACTTTCTCCCAATATTTATACTTAACTTCAAGGGTCTTATCCATCACCTTGCAAGCCATATCCGGTTCACCCGCAAGGTCGGCATAGAAATCTGCATATCCTCTAAGCCAACCTCCATATTCAAATAATCCGGCACCAATGCTCGACATCACTACACCATAACCTTTTTCACGAACTGCTAGTGCCCTCTCCCTTATACCTTCGTAACGCTTAGCGTCCAGAGCGTCCGGATAGGCAAAATTTTCAATCTCCGACACTTCCAGCACGCCGGCTAGTGGGTGCTCAGCCATATCATAGTAGAAACCACCCTTAACAGGCATTCTCCACTTTATTTTCCACTCATCAAAGAAATAGTTATATTCACCGTCGTTTTTAATGTCCAGAGCCCATGTGGACGGGCCGTTTGGGGAAACATTTCGAACATCTACCTGGAATTTCTGCAAGAACTCTTCGCTTGGGTTTGCGAGCTGCTGTACAACGTCAAAGAGTTCCGGTTCCTTCTTATACATTCCCAGATATTTTATCAAGTTCCCGTATGCCGTCATAGTTATTCCCGTCACAACCGATGAGCCGATATCTAAGGGAACTCTGTCTCCTTCTTTATGATTCAAAGCTGCTAATAGCCTATCTCTACTGTTCACTTTACCATCTCCTTGTTAATCTGATTAGTAGCATATTGCATTATAATCTCCTGGTTTGCCTCTTCTCTTGAAAGTTCTCCGGAGATGCTTCCGTTATGCATTACCAGAATTCTGTCTGCCAACGTTAATACTTCAGGTAGTTCTGATGAAATTAATATTATAGCAACTCCTTCTTCCGCAAGCTTGTTTATTATTTCATAAATTTCGGATTTCGCACCCACATCCACTCCATGGGTTGGCTCATCAAGAATCAATATTCTGGGATTATTCAATAACCAACGAGCTATTATGGTCTTCTGCTGATTTCCTCCGCTTAAATATTGGACCTGCTGCTCAGTGCTTGACGTCTTTATTCGTAAGCTGGATGTATATGAATGAGCTGCATCATGTTCTTTTGTATTTGATATAAAAAGCATCTTGCACAACCTGGGCAGATTAGCCATGGTGATATTCTCTCTCACCTTCATCCTTAGAAATAGCCCCTGGGTCTTTCTTCCTTCAGGGACCATACCTAGCCCCAGCTCTATCGCCCTGGTCGGAGAGTTTATTTCTACCCGCTCGCAGTTGAGAAGTATAGTACCTTTATCCTTATTGTTTAATCCAAAAATTGTCTGAACCAGTTCAGACCTACCTGATCCCACAAGACCGGTAAGAGCAACTATCTCACCCGGATAAACTTTAAAACTTACATCTTTAACTTTTTTACCGAATGATAAACTCTTAACTTCCAGAATAGGTATTTCATCAGGCTTAATTTCCTTATTCTTTCTTTGGAAGGTTCTGTTAAATTCTCTTCCAACCATCAATGAAACTAATTCTTTGGGGGTGGTATCTTTTGTATAAAGAGTCTTTATATACGTGCCATCCCTAAGAACAGTAGTTTTATCGGAAATCTCAAAAATTTCTTCCATTCTATGCGATATATATAAAACTGAAACACCTTTGTTCTTCAAGCTTCTGATGATGGCAAACAGCATCTCGGTTTCCTTGTTTGTAAGGGAAGAGGTAGGTTCGTCCATGATAATCAACTTGGCATTTAAAGATAAGGCTTTTGCGATTTCCACCATCTGCATTTGAGAGACGCTCAGGTCTTTTATCAGCGCATCCGGTTCGATATCGGATATACCCAGGCACTCCAGTTCAATCTTGCATCTAAGGAACATGCCTCTGTGATCTATAAAGCCAAGCTTATTTTTTTTAAGCCTTCCTATATAAACATTCTCCATAACACTAAGATGATGTGCCAGTGACAGTTCCTGATGAATCATTGCAATCCCTGTTTCCTGAGCATGCCTGGGATCTCTGAAACGCACTTCATCTCCATCGAAGAGCAGTCTGCCAGCATCTGGTATATACACCCCTGATAGAATGTTCATCAGAGTTGATTTCCCAGCTCCATTTTCTCCTACGATGGCATGAACCTCACCTTTTTCTACATCGAAGCTAACATTATCCAGTGCTCTTACTCCGGGAAAGCTTTTAGATATACCCTCTATTTTTAACAAAATATCATTGCTCAACATCCTAACCCCCAATGATTATTTGTGGTTTCTATTCATTAATAGGGCAAATTTGCCCTATTAATGAATAGCAGAAATTATAGACAAACTTATGTTTTTTTGTGATAATAATCTTATAGAGCTTAGCATAGCCCGTATACTTGGTTTACCCTGGCCGGAAATTTAGTATACTTTTGCTAGGTTCTTATTTTTCCGGATATAATTCGTTTACGTTGTCAGGTGTCAATACATCCAATTTTACAGGTATGAAATCCTTTGGAGGCTTCTGTCCTGCGACCAGATAGTTATAGAGGTAAACAACTGAATCAAATCCCTGTCCGAACGGATCCTGAGCAATAGCTGCTACTATTTCTCCTGAACGAACGTATTTGATGTTATCCGGAATGTGGTCATACGCTACAACTCCAACTTTTCCTGTCAGCTTCATGTCCTGAATAGCTTTCGCTGCACCGAAAGGACCACCAGCAGTAACATATATTACCTTAAGATCAGGATTGGCTGTAAGCATGTCTTTTGTCAAAGTGTATGCAGTCTCAGCTTTATCCTTGTTCTCATATTTTCCTACAACTTTTACTCCCGGTACCTTTTCCTTCAGATAATCAAGCGCACCGTTCATGCGGTTTTCATGCTGTGTTGCTCCGAAAACTCCGGTAATAACCCCAATTTTACCATTACCGCCGGTAATTTTCTCAATTGTCTGTCCTGCCAACTGGCCTGCAGCATATGCATCCTGTCCTAGGAAAGCTATTCTTTTGCTGGGCTTGGAGCCCTCAGCTATAAAATTGAATACAGGTATTCCCGAGTCTACAGCTTTGTTTATTACATTCTCAGTTCCATCAAAAATCGGTACTACTGCTATTGCATCATACTGTTTGGCTATAGAAGCCTCCATAGCGGCTACAACCCTGTCTGCTGTGAGGTCATCACCCATTACAATATAATCTACAGTGGTGTTGAAGTTCTTGAGATATTCCTTGGCTGCATTAGCCCCATCTCTTACCGGGAACCAGAATGGATTGTTCTGGAAGGAAAGAAATGCTATTCTTAAGGGTTTTTTAGGCAGCTGCTTAACGGCTTCAACATTTCCGCCTTTTGGCAGTGGAACGTTCGGAACGGCATCTCCTGTTTTCGGTTCTTCCTTCTTTTCATCGGTCTTTGCAGTTTCCTGAGTCTTAGGGCTCTCTGCAGCTTTCTGGCCACATGCTGTAAACAACAAGCTGAATGCAAGTAAGATGCTTAACAATACAACAATACGCTTCATTTAATAATCCTCCCTCAACTTTTTGTTAATTTAATATATTTATCGCGGTTTCTTTGCCTTATTGCCTTACCTACTCCTTTCCTGGCAAGATTCAGAAAACCGTATATTAAATCCCGAATACATATTTTTAATCTCTTTTGCGATTCTTTATACTGTCTATCGCCACTGCTGCTATGGTTACGATACCTATTGCAACAACCTGCCAATAAGCTGAGACACCTAATAATACAAAGCTGTTTCTGAGTACCCCCATAATCGCCGCACCGATTATTACACCTATTATGGAACCTTCACCACCTGTAAGACTAACTCCGCCAATAACGACGGCTGCTATTACGTCAAGTTCATAGCCTGTCCCTGCCGACGGTTCGGCCGAATTCAATGTCCCTGAAAGAATCATGCCTGACAATGCTGCCAATCCTCCCATTATCATAAATACCATTATCTTAACCCTATCGACCCTTATACCCGACAATTTTGCAGCTCTCTCATTGTTTCCTACCGCATAGACATTTCTTCCAGGCAATGTCTTTGTGGCAAAAACATGTCCCATAATTGCTACGATAAACATAAGTATTACTGGAACGGGTACCGGTCCCACATATCCGCCGCCCAGGAATGTTATGGGGTTTTCAATAGAAATTGGTAAACCTCCTGTAATGAGAAGCGATGTACCTCTTGCAATACTCATCATACCAAGGGTTACAATGAATGGATTTATTCTTACCTTTGTTACTAGAAGTCCGTTTATAGATTCTACAAGACATCCTATAAGTATAGCTAAAATGAATATTAGTATGGGATGTAATCCTGCACTTGCCAGCAAGGCGGATATAACGCCCATTAAGCCCAGTATTGAACCAACTGACAGGTCTATTCCTGAAGTGATAATAATAAGCGCTTGCCCCACAGCTAGAATTCCGATTACTGATATTTGCCGCAAAACGTTAAAAATATTTTGCACTCTCAAGAAATACGGACTCAATAGCGATACTGCCACAGAAAGTACCAGTAAGGCACTTAATACTGAAAACTCCTTACTCTTTAATAACTTAAAAAACAACCTGTTTTTTGGAGCGTGTTCCGAGCTATCGCGCCCTTTGTTGATAGTAGTTAACCCTGGTAAACTCAAAATATATTCCCCCTTAAATCAATATTAATTTATTTCTTATTTTGAGTATCATTAATTAAAGCCTGAAGTTTCGATACTGCAAAGCTAATTGCATCTTCAGGAAGCATATGATTATTAATGGATTTGTAAACTGCCTCACCTATAATCTCCTCATAGCACCTCTCTGATATCACCAATCCGCTTGAGGATTTTGGAATACTGCGTTTGCGGCTTAGATTGAAGCTTTCAAGCGCTTTCGGAAGCCATGGATATATTGATACAAGTTCTGAACTTTTATACAGATTAACGCAGGGGGTAGATCCTCCAAGGATAGTATAGGGAATTGCCATATCCTTACAGCATGCCCAGCTTATAAATTTGAAGGCCTGCTCCTTCTTTTTACTGTTGCTGTTGATACCGAGCGACCAACCCCCCAGCAAAGGCGTGCCGCCAGGTACCACATCATAACCTATTTTACCTACAACTTTTGACTTATATCTATCAGTAATATCTGTTGTATGAGACATAAACAACACCATCATCGCGGCCTTTCCGCTGCAAAATTCTTCTACCTGCTCATACCACCAATGATCAGGTGATGTTGGTGAGGCATATTTATAGCTTTCACAATAGTTTTTGAGAGCTTTTATTGTTTCCTTGCTGTATAAAACTATATTTCCTTTTTCATCAAAAGACCTGCCTCCAAAAGACCACTTACGGGGCAAAAATTCGCACACGGCACCACTTGAACATTTCCCCCCCAGAGTTGTTCCATAGATGGTAGGTGATTCGGGATTATATTCCTTTGTAAAGAACTTGGCTATAGCATTAAATTCAGCCCAGGTCTTCGGAGGCTTCAACTCGGTACGGTACTCATCATAAAACAACCTTTGCAACTTATTATTCTCAAATAAGTCCTTTCTGTAAAAGAGCAGCTGTGTACCGTATATATGAGGCAGTACATAAAACTTTTCATTATATTTTGCATATTCTTCAAGAATACCTGGAATTAAATCCTCTATAGATTGCGGGTTGTCTTCTATGCATCCGCTTAAGTCTGACAGAATACCTTTCTCTGCCAATTCAGGAAGCCAAGGTATATCAACGCTAAAAACATCATATTTGCTTGACAATGATTCTTCAAGTATCGTTTCATATAGTTCATTGTAACTTAGAGTATCAATTTCTACATTAATTCCCTCTTTCTTTCTAAAATCAGCCAAAAGAGAGAAAGTAGCGTATGATGATGAACTCTCGAGCATCAAGACTTTAAGGGAATGTTTGTTGTTGTGTATTATCCTCTCTGCTGCCTTGCGTTCTAACGGTTCTTTAATCAATATATCGGAATTATTGAGTATTACGTTTTTCGAATCGTAAAATGCAGGTCTTTCAATATTATCAAGGAGAATTTCTGCGGCTGTCTCTCCCATTAACATAAATTGACGTGGAAGTCTCACTATTTCGTCGTAGCTGTTTTCCGTCCATGAGTCCCCGTTTAGGCTTATAATTCGTGGTTTTTTATCCAGATTTACATCACAGATTGATATGGCTTTTAAAACACCTTCAGCAATCTGAGTGCTGGACGTTATAATGGCATCAGGGACCTCTCCTAATTGAAGGAGTCTAAAAGCAGCTTTAAATGCACTCTCCTTGTTCAAGTCTGCAATCTCTATGAGCCTGTTATTAACAGGAATACCATGTCTGATTAATGCATCCTTATAGCCATCAATACACTGCTTTTCGCTGTAGTAACCGTCAGGACCTGTTACAACAGCGATAGTTTTATAACCTGTGTCTATCAATTTTGAAACTGCATCATGAATAATGTTGCTGTTATTAAAACCTACAAAGTTGAAGTCATCGTTTAGCACTTCCCGTTCTACAAACACAACTTTAATACCGGACGCTGTCAAGTTGTTGAAAAGCTCAGAGTTGTCAGGCTGGCATGTAGCTATAATTATCCCATCGATACGCTGACGCTGTATTTGTAAAAGAATTTTTTTTTCTTTAGCAGCTATTTCGGATGTCATATACAGGCTTGTAGAGTATAATTTATCACTTAATACCCTTTCAATGCCGGTAAACAGCTGAGAAAAACAAGGGTCAGTTATATTGGGCAAAACCACCCCCACATTCATTGTCTTATTAGTTTTTAAACTCCTTGCAGCTGCATCTGGTTGATATCCGAGCGCCTTGATTGCGTCTTCGACTTTTTTGACTTTATCAAGACTGACTCCCTTTACCCCATTCATAATATTCGATACTGTACCATGCGATACACCAGCTAATTTAGCAACATCTTTAATTGTTGGCATATTATCACCATTTATTGTTCGTAGTTTGGAACGTTCAAATTAATGTTACATGGTATATATTCGATATATTTTTCAAAAATCCTTCTAAAAATTTTAATTTTTTTATAAATAAAAAAAGAATGCATTACTCGCTTTTTAAGCAGATAACAAAAGCTTGGAACTCCCTATTTTCAAGGAATTTCAAGCTTTTTCTTCTCTCCAACTGTTAAAAACGGAATTATATTACAATCCCGGTGAAAATTCTACTCAATCAGAAAAAATATATCAATTCTTTATTATCTTTACTCCCTGGGGAGTATCCTCCAGGGTAATACCCTTTTCCTTCAGCCTGTCCCTGATCTCATCCGCAAGCTTCCAGTTCCTATCCTTCCTGGCCTGCTGCCTTTGATTCACAAGCTCTTCGATCTCATTATCCACTCCCGCCTCCTGTTCCTTCTGGAACAATCCAAGAACGCCGCCCAGTTCCTTAAGCAGTCCGCCGGCATGCTCGAGTATGTTTGCCGAAGGATGCGCAACCGCCGCCAGGCTTATGTTTATTTCCCTTACCATGCTAAACAGTGCTGCAATGGCGTCGGCGGTATTCAGGTCGTCTTCCATGGCTTCGATAAATTTCTCCTTGAATTTTTTGAGCTTTTCCTCAAGGGCTTTTTCTGTCTGGACTTCGCCCGGGCCCGCCACATCCGGTGCGTTTTCCTTTAAATGCTGTATGTTCTCAAGGCACTTGTACACCCTGTCAAGTCCGTTCCTGGCCTGATCCATAAGCTCATGGCTGAAGTTGATGGGATTCCTGTAATGGGCCGACAGCATAAAGAACCTTATGACTTCGTAATCGTACTGCTTTACGATATCCCTGACGGTGAAGAAATTCCCCGCGGACTTGGACATCTTTTCATCGTTTACGTTGATGAAGCCGTTGTGCAGCCAGAACCTCGCAAAGGGCTTGCCTGTTGCGGCTTCGCTTTGGGCGATTTCATTTTCATGGTGAGGGAATACCAGGTCCTGACCGCCGCTATGGATGTCGATAGTCTCACCGAGATACTTCTGGGCCATGGCCGAGCATTCGATATGCCAGCCGGGCCTTCCCTTGCCCCAGGGGCTGTCCCAGGCAGGCTCCCCAGGCTTCTGAGCCTTCCATAATGCAAAATCCATCGGGTCCTTCTTACGGGTGTCGATCTCTATCCTTGCCCCCGACTCAAGGTCTTCAAGCTTGTGATGGGAAAGCTTGCCATACTGGGAAAAGCTGCGGGTGTCAAAGTACACGTCGCCGTCCACTGCATAAGCGTGTCCCTTTTCTTCAAGCCTGCGGATCAAGGCAATGATCCCGTCAATATGCTCCGTAGCTTTGGGATGGACTGTCGCTTCCTTTATCCCCAGACCGGCGGCGTCGGTGAAATACTCCCTGATATACTGTTCAGCCAGCTCGCTTACAGTGATGCCGTCCTTTTTGGCCCGGTTTATCATTTTGTCGTCTATGTCGGTAAAATTCTGGACAAAGGTGACCTCATACCCGTATCTGTACTCAAGATACCTGCGCAGGGTATCAAACAGTATAAACGGTCTTGCATTACCGATGTGGAAATAATTATATACCGTCGGCCCGCAGGAATACATCTTCACATGCCCCTCTTCCAGCGGAACGAACTCCTCTTTCTGTTTTGTCAGCGTGTTGAACAGCTTCATTGGTTAAAATCCTCCAGTAATATTTATGGTGTCCATTTTATATGGTGTAATCTATAAAGCCTTCGTTATCTTCGACTTTGATTCCTGCAGCGGCTTCAAGATGCTCAATTCTCATAAGCAGCCTGCAAAGCTCCTGGGATACCGGATCGGGGATATGTACCTGATCAAGCTCCTCGGAAGGATTGATTTTCTTGCCCGCCTTTCTGACAGCCCTTGCTTTGGGTCCGGTCACCGTAGTTTCCTTATCCACTTCGTCCATCACCACCGAACCTGCGCCAATCATCGCATTATCGCTGACGGTAATGGGACCCAGCAATTTTGCACCCGCTCCGATCAATACATTATTCCCGATGGTGGGATGCCTTTTGCCTTTGTCTTTTCCCGTACCACCCAGGGTCACCTGGTGGTATATTGTGCAATTATTCCCTATTTCCGCTGTTTCGCCAATGACCACTCCCATCCCGTGGTCGATGAAAAGCCCCCTGCCGATCACCGCTCCCGGATGGATCTCAATTCCCGTGACAAATCTGGCAAACTGAGAAATAAACCTCGCTACAAAAAACAACCTTTTTTTATAAAACCAATGGGAAAACCGATGGAAAAACAGTGCATGGAACCCGGGATACAGCAATATTACCTCCACGATGTTCTTTGCAGCAGGATCCCTATTGGCAATGGACCTCGCATCCTTTAAAAGTCCTTTCATTATTTTAAAACCCCTTTGCTTTATTATTACACAATCAGCAAGCAAAATTACGCTGGCATCGAGCCATCGTAATTTTAGGACACTTGCCTGCAGCAAGTTCCTCAACTAAAAAAAACTCCGTCTCATTGTATAGAGGCGAAGTTTCGCGGTTCCACTCTAATTGAAATCCAGGCTGCCGTCTGGACATCATCTCATCGGCGTAACGGAGCTTCTCCGTAAAGCCTTACTTTCAGGCACATTGGTACCCGTTTCGGACTTCAAGCTGGCAGGTGCACTTCAGCCGTTTTTCTCCGGAACCGCTTTCAGCCGGCGACAGTTCCTCTCTGAGAAGATTTTGCGGTTTACTCTACCTGTTCATCGCATTTCATATGAATTTAAAACAATTTTATCAAAATAAGCTTCAAAAGTAAACCATATCAGCTTTCCAAATAACTATAACATGGTAAATAATACGAAGTGCAGTTCTGCATAAATGAACGGCAATATTTTAATAATACTATTATGCAGCATATTATGCCTGACAAAAATCAGCGGTTCATATTGAAAGGATGTGATAATTTGGCTGACACTAACGAGAACGTGAGAACCCAACATTTTAGCATATCTCATTTTATTATCAGGCTTATCGTCGGGGCAGTTGTCCTGGTGATTGCGCAAGCGCTGACACCTGGTTTTGCAATCAACAGCCTGTGGTCGCTGCTGCTTGCGGCAGTTGTCCTTGCGGTGCTCGACTACCTGGTGCAAAGGGTGCTCGGTGTTGACGCAACACCATTCGGCAGAGGAATTTCCGGGTTCATTGTAGCTGCACTGATATTGTACGTAATTAAATTCATCGTGCCCGGATACTCCATAACCCTGTTCGGAGCAATACTTGGAGCCCTTGTTTACGGTATCGTCGATTTGATAATCCCCGGCAGGGCCATGTAACAAGTTTACGTTGTTCAATTTATAAAGGGATGGTGTGCTTCCATCCCTTTATGTAATATCCCTCAAATATTCGCTGTCAGCACACTATCAGTCTTCCTTCAGCATCTCTCTTTCCTGTTCCAATGCCCCCGGGA
>JAJZSC010000054.1 GCA_021849995.1 Bacillota bacterium
TAAGCAAACGACATAAAACCCTTTACATATCCTTTTCTTGGGATTAAAGTTCGGTTTTGGTCGAAAAATCTACGTACTTACCGATTTCAAGTTAAATGAATCTTTCTGTACTGACCGATAATCTCTCCATTGCGGTTAAAAAACAGGCATGTATTTTGATGTCTTCCATCCTTAGCTTTCTCCACGAAGCTCCCGGCTAGAATATTTATACGATGTTTTTTTGCATATTCCGCTATCCCTTCTGTATATGGGCCAGGGATACACTCTGCTGTCTCTGGTGAATTTTTCACCTCTGCTAGGGATGAGTAACAAAACTCAGGAAATACAATGACATCTAGGTTCTTAGCTTCATTAACAGCCTGATCAATCAACTGAATAATCTTTTTCAGATTCTCTTGTTTATCCAAACCAGGACACATCTGGGCTACCGCAACTTTGACCATTTCTTACTGCCTCCTCTTTTTAACAAGTGCTAAAACCTATCATATAGTTGATAGCTAATATAACTAATGTTGAAGATTCCCAATCTAAAGGGGACCTGCTAGAACTATGATCAACTGGCTAAATCCCGTTAAACAGGGAAATCTGTTTATTATCGTCCTTTCTCACATCAAAATTCCCCAATAGGGATGCTGAGTTTGGGTTATGTTCTTCGATATTCTTCAATCCCCCTTGGTACGTACCAGCGTAGCAGTATGCGCAACCGTGAAGACAAGTATCATAAAAGCCAATATCCTTACTATCTACACAGCCACATTGAAGGCGTTGAGATTTATCTCTCTTCTGTGTTACAGAAATTCCGAAGAGACGTTCAATATATTCATTATCAATACATTTACCGGGCAAGATTCCGAAAGGACGAAGATCATGTTTTTCCGCGCAACTAAAGATTTCCATGTCATTTTGGCTAGAAGTCAGATATATCGTTCGTATCATATCCTCGAAGTAAACGGGATTTAAGTCTTTTGAAATATGAATGTCTTGTTTGGCTAGTTGTTCAAACTGAAGAGCAGCTTTCCGGTACGCAGTGACAATACTTATGATTACCCTATTCGTACTCCCTTTAAGGTATTCCGCAATTTTCTGAAACATGGTCTTATGGTATTCATATCCTGTAAGGTTACTAATGATTATGGGATCGTACCGCCATATAACCTTTCCCGGACCGATTCTAGACGCTAGATCTACAAAGGTCTTGATACTGGAATCTAAATCTGGAACATAAGCTTCTAGTTCAGGGGAGTACCCAGTAAGGGTAAACTGAAAATAGTAGCGATAACCTTTGGAATCCAGTTCATCAAGGTAAGGGATCATGGGTTTAGGGTTCTTGGTTACGAAAACAATCACATCGACGTCTTCCGGATGAAGTGAGACACGACTTACTTGATTTCGGTTATAGGGATTAACAACTGTACAGTAACCCTCCCTTATTCGATTCATAAACCATCGGCTGTAAAAAGCAGGTATGTCAGTCCTGCGGCTGGCACTTATAATAATGAATTTCATCCCCTTGGCATATCTTAATTACGTATCTATTTTAACATAAAACCAGCAAAGTCTTTTGTGCTACTCTTCTTTTACTCCCTCTACTTAGCTTTGGCGTTCATAGTCAGGAAGCTCTCCCCTGGAATATAATACCATAGACCCATAGGAGGAGGAGCAAGACATGGCGTTGGAGGAAACCAAGAGAGTAGAAGAAATGAATTATTTTGAACTGTTAGCTTGGCTTGGTATAGGCAGTTCCCATCCAGGAGGCTTCCCTGCTACCCAACAGAATTTAAGCGCTATGCAGGTAAAACCTGAAGAATATGTGCTTGACGCCGGGTGTGGCAGCGGTCTTACTGCTTGTTACTTGGCTAAAACAATTGGCTGCAAAATCGTTGGAATAGATATTAATCTCCAAATGGTTGAAAAAGCTTGCCAGAGGGCGGAGAAAGAAGGAGTCTCTCACTTGGTAGAGTTTAGGGTAGCTGATGTTAATAATCTACCCTTTGCCAATGACAGCTTTGATTTGGTAATGGCTGAATCAATAACAGTATTTTTGGATAAAGTCAAAGTGTACCGAGAATTCTATCGAGTTCTAAAACCCGAAGGTAGAGTCGCTGACCTTGAAATGGCCCTACTGAGAGAATTGCCCCCAAGTGTTAAGCTCCAGTTGGAGGAGTGCTTCGGTTCGAGTACCAATCCATTACCTTTTGACGAATGGAGCAATGCCTTAGCTCAAGCAGGATTTCAAGATGTGGAAATCAAAAATCCACAACCATTGAGGACTAATAGCAGTGTGATTATGAATGAACTCAAGAAGGATTGGCTACTAGTGAAAGACCTCGCGCACAAAGTCACCAACCAGCCTAGCTTACTACCTAGACTCCGTAAAAATGCTGATTTCATCAAGAAATATCAGAGCTACTTCGGATTTGGCCTTGTCTGTGGACGAAAGCCCACTCCCAAGAAGTTGAGCTTCAAAGATAGGATACGGCAATTCTTATTTTAGGAGTATGCTTAATATGGTTGTAAGTGAGAATCAAAAACAGTTTTCATATACGAAAACATGAAACAGAAATACTAATATTTCTTATGTAATTTTCAAGTGAGATGAAGGAATTTTCCCAATATTTGTTGAATAGCTTGTTATGTATTTATAAAACGGAAGGAGTGAAACATGATGGGAGATAAAATTCCTAAGAAGGAGACTAAAAAACCAAAGCAAGCAAAAAAACCAAAGTAAATTCTCTAATTGACGAAAAAGGTCTTAGCAGATACACCATTGGTAAAGAAATACCGATGGTGTTCTTTTCTTTGATGGACTATGCAATTATTCAAAAAAACTGCCCTTTATTTATGAGATACTTAAAAACCCTCCCTTGTTATTAACCTAACAATAGGAGGGTTTAAAGAAGAAATTGGCTAGGTTCAAAGACGTTTTATAGACTAAGTTCACTGACGATTTACTTGACTAAATTCAATTATAGTTTAATTACTTAATCGAAACTGTACTCTGGGAATTGGCTTTGCCACTTTGTCTATTTTTTATAAACGGAATAATCCAGATAAAAGCGCCGATGATGATGGCAGGTATTCCTGTTGACACTACCATAAACCAAGCAGCGGAGGGTTCAAGTTCTCGTTGAAATCCCAGCACGTTTTGTATAGTAAATAACAACAAACTTACTGATATGATCCCCAAGACCCACTGATAAACTTTAATAACTCTCTTGCCGCTCTTGACTCCTGCTAATAACCAATAGAATACGAAACCGAGGACAAGTCCGAAAACTAACCAAAGCATAGACACACCTCCATATTAATATCGAGCATAGAACATCAGGCTAGATATCACGTCCGCCCCTACGGGTATCGATTCCCATCTCTGCCAGGTTCTCATTTTTCCACCAATCCTCAGGGTTCTTAAGTGGTTGTTCTGGTTGAGCTGGGAAAGCAGCCCTATCAGCCGCAACCAATACGGAGTTAAAAGCTGTCGTAGAGGCAATAGTTCCTTTAACAATTTTATGGAGGCTAGCCTCATCATCTACTGCATAAGGACAAACTGAAAAACATATACCACAGTTGGTACCGCAGGCATTCCAATAATTACGGCATTTAACCGAATCCTCGAACCAAGCTCTATGTCCAGGATTATTCCAAGCGCCTTTAACTTCCCAATACGGTTCTCTCTCCATACTTAATGCTTTTGACGGACACATTTCAGCGCATGTCTTACAATCCTTACAAAAATCCATGACTCCAAAAGTAATAGGCTTAGTTGGAGCAAGTGGCAAATCCGTGACAAGGAATGTCGTTCTTACCATTGGTCGCTATCCAGGGGTAATCATGCGATTGAGACGAGATAGTTCCCCTAAACCTCCCATGATGGCCATTGCTGGAGCAATCCCAAGACCATTAAACTGAGAGGCACCATAAGAGTTATAGCCTAAAGCTCTTATGAATTCATGTAACTGTGAATTAATCAGCCACATTCTTGTATATGACAAACCTGTTGTTAAGGATCCCAAGGTGGTTGGTCCATATTTCATTGTTTCTGTAGACATTTGAACGGTAAAAGTGATTGCCCAGCGTGCTTTGTCAGGAATAACCAGTTTATCCTTATCTTCGTAGCCTACATCTACATTTTCAAAGACAATAGACTTTTTGCTAGGTGCTGGTTCCTGATTGTAAATTAGTTTACGAGTCGTCTCAGGGTTAAGTTCAACAAAACCAACTGTAGCAGCACCCATATGACGTAGAGCAACTCTTACAATTCTAGAGTTCTCTTCAGGGGTTCCTTCATAACGAGGTACACCCCTTTCCTTGGGTGTTGAAGCAACCTGTGGTCCCAGAAATTTAAACTCTGGCCTACCATATCCTACAGCAGCGTTCAAAGCCATATCCTTGGTCGTATAGCCAGGTTTTTTTTCAGATTCCCATTTCTTTAAATTGTCTTTTTGGAGTTGATTAAGTTGCTTGTCAAGATCAGCTCCTCGGTACTTAGGTAAACTTCCTCTTGTTGTTTCCCATTCATTGAAGCGTTTCATAGCCTTCCAGTCGATCTCTACTGTCGGTTTATCAACGTTTTTAACCCACCAATAGCGTTGGGGAACTACTTGAGGCTTAGTGTCCGTTACTGCCTCAGCTGCTTCTGTGCTTAATACGTTTGAAAACAATCCAGCTGATGCAAGTGTGAGTCCTGCACCAGTAAGACCTAGGGCTTTTAGAAGTTGTCTTCTGTTTAAACTTTCAGGCATTGTCTTCCTCCTCAAAATTTAATGAAATCTATCAGTAGTTATGGAATGACACGACGCACATGTTAATGTAAATTCTGAATGTGAAGAGTGGCACGTAATACATGCTTGACGTTCGTGGGCAGAGGCATGCGGATTATAAGATTTAAATTTATCCTTCTCTTTTAATTTACTAGCCAATTTTTCATAACTACCCAGATGGCAACTTAAACAGGTTTGATCTGTTGGAACAGTCAAAGAAGTTGACATTGAACTTCCGTGGCAGCTTTCGCAACTTACATTTGCTCGGGAATGAGTACCATCTAAATGGGGTGATTTTTTGATTTGAGTTTGTACCTCAGCAATGGTAGGTTTAGGCTTTTTATGTAATGTATTTGCTGGTTGCCCTGATTGTTGTACTAATTTGTTCAAATCCTCCGAAGGTTTGTCTTGAGATAGGTTTGCTTGTTTCTTACTTGAACACCCTGTTATAACAATAAAGATAAGAACTAAAAAACAACTGCTTAGGAAGAGCTTTTTAAAAATTAGTCAAACCTCCTTTCATTCAATATAAATTATATTTAACACATGTATAGCTAACAACCTTCTAGAGTACACAGAAAGGAGTGACCGAAATGACGATTTTTTGAGAATTGAGTAGAACTTTAGTACACCTTTAGACTGAACGAAATAAAATAGATAAAAAAATCTCCCACAGTCTATATAAATTTTCAAATCATATATCTTCGTTTCTTGAGCTTTAAGGATTGAATCTCTTTTCTTTCGAAATCATTGTTTGGGTATAATATTAGTTTCTATTCAAGGCATATAAAGCAGCCTCAACCCGATTTCTTAGGTGAAGTTTGTCTAAGATATTTCGAACATGTTTTTTAACAGTGCTTTCACTAATTGTTAAAATTTCTGCAATCTCTTTATTGGTATTTCCTTTGCCGATGAGGGTTAATACCTCTTCCTCTCGTTCAGTTAAGCTGTCTCCACAGACTGCATCTTTAGATACAGTTGGATTATTAAATTCAGCTAGAATTTTGGTCGCCATAAGTCCGGAGATTGGTGACTCCCCTCCCATAACCCCTTGAATTAAGCGAACGAGCTCGATTGAGGTTATATTTTTAAGTACATACCCTTGTGCCCCGGCCTTGATTGCCCCAAATAGATCAGAGTCATCGTCTGAAACAGTAAGCATGACAATTTGCACAGATGGCATCTCTGACTTGATTAATTTTGTAGCTTCTACACCACCCATAACTGGCATTCTGACATCCATGAGAATAAGGTCAGGAAATGTTTCCCTTGCTTTAATAATCCCATCCCGTCCGTTATTAGCTTCGCCAACTATGGTTATCCCTTGATGCAAACTCAAAAGTGCTCTTATCCCTTCTCTGAATAGAACATGATCATCAACTAATAAGACTGAAATAGGTTCCATGAAATAGCCTCCATCCTTCTTTTGATACTCCTTGTGATCTTTAAATAAGTGAAAGTTCTACTGTTATAGTTGTCCCGATTCCAACTTCGCTGTCAATTTTTAGCCTTCCACAAATACTGGCTGCGCGTTCTTTCATTGCAGTAAATCCGAAGGTATTCCCCGTTATTTGTGCAACATCAAAGCCTTTGCCATCATCTTTGATTTCGATAATAAGAGACTTATCAAGCAACTTGCAATTTATATAAACATGCTGAGCCCTCGAATGTTTACGAACATTGGCCAAGGCTTCTTGGATGATCCGAAACAATTGCAATTCAACCGTCCGTTCAAGAAAAGGAAGGTTATTTGGTGCTCTTAGGTCAATAGCTATACCCCAGCGCGGGCTAACCTTTCTAATATATTCGCAAACCACCTGTATAAAAGTTTTGCCTTCCGGTATGCGTTCAGTCAAGGCATGAATAGCTTCTCTGGCCTCATTATAAGCCTCTATTGCGACATCCTGAATCTCATGGGCAGCTCGCCTTGCTTCTTCAATATGTCCATGTTCAATTAATCTTTCTACTAACTCCCCTTTAGCACGAAAGTAACCTAGAACCTGAAGAGAACTGTCGTGGATCTCGTGGGCAATTCTATTTCTTTCAATGATAACAGCCATTTCCTGAACCTTTTTGTGAAGCCTCGAATTTTGAATTGCAACTGCTAAATGATCACCTAAATCAGTCAAAAGACTTAATTCCTTTTCGCCATACTTTTCTGGCGACTTACAGCCAACTTCCAACATGCCAATGATACTATTTTCATAATTAAGTGGGATAATGATACTTGAACTAAGCTCTGTATCCAGGGGTTGTGTTTCTAGTCTCTGCTTATTATGTTCACTTAAGTGACCATTTCGAATAATTTCACACTCTTTACTACTTAATACTGAGCGAAAAGGTTCTGTTTTGATTGAAACCATCTTTACTTCGCTTAAGTTAAGTTCTTTTTGCTCGTTAAAATACATGACATGGATTAGGAAATGTTGACATTCCTCCACAAGGACCACATTCATGTAGTCAAAAACAATCAATTTTGCTGCTTCTAGACCAAAGGCTCGTAGGGTTTCTTTAAAATCAAGGCTCGAACCTATGACTTTAATAATTTGATTAGTGGCTGAAATTCTTAAGGCCCTTTCCTCTGCCTGTTGGTAAAGCTTTTCTAACTGCTTGTTCCGCTCCTTCTCCAGTCTCTCAGTTCGTTTTCTTTCTCCAATATCCCTGGCAATAGTTAAAACCAATTTTTTATTACCTAATTCTATTAAACGGGCATTTAGTTCGACAGGTAATTTTCTGCCATCCTTACAAATGTGAACCATTTCAATAACGACTCTGCCCTCACGCATTAAAGTTTGTACTGCATCAGGTTTAGGGTAATCTGGATCATCTAAGTCTTTCGGTGACATCTGCAATAACTCTTCCCGAGAATAACCCAAAAGTTTACAAGCTACATCATTTACTTCGACGAAGTTTCCATTAAGGACATGAAAAAAAATGGCATCATTGACCATATTAAAAAGAAACTGATATTTTTCTGCATCCCCAAGATAGTTATCTAGTGTCTCATGAGATAAGAAAACCATTACTGTTCCTCCGTTCAATGTCTCTTATGCGTTCTAAGTATAAGCATATATACCAACTTTAGCTAAAGATAGCCACTTTCCTTCATTGTTATAACCATTCCTTTCGCTACGCTCAGGCACAAAACGTTATGAAAATGGTTGCCTTTGCGCTAGTCTGTAATTGGTCGTGCAAGTATACTACAGAGCACGGGGAGGTGAGTGCGTCACCCTACTCTTTTTGGGGAGACCGCATTGTTATATGTGTCGCTCTGCCTGTCAAGCACAAATAAGTGTGGCATTGACCACGTAGATTTATCTTTGTATGAACAACTCCTTTGTTTATGGAAGGCGAGCAGTCAATGCTTGTGCGACCACCATAACATATGAGAGAGGGAGTGTTTATGCTTAAAATTGTTTACCCTACCTGTTGCGGGATCGATGTTCACAAAACCTTCGTCGTTGCTACCATCGCGACCACCGATCGCGAAAACATCACAACCTACAAAACCAAACGCTTTTCCACCTTTACCCAAGATTTGAGAGCCTTAGCGCTGTGGCTTTCAACTCATCAATGTGTGTATGTCTGTATGGAGTCCACTGGTAAATACTGGATTCCCGTCTACAACATTCTGGAACTTTCCTGCCAGATCACCTTGGCACATCCGAAATATGTCAAGGCAATCCGCGGCAAGAAGACGGACAAAAAGGATTCCATCTGGATTGCAGACCTCCACAAGCATGGGCTGGTTCCCGGTAGTTTCATTCCTCCAGCAGATATTCGCGAAATTCGCGACTTGATGCGCTACCGTTCCAAACTGGTTTCCTTTGCGTCTAGCGAAAAGAACCGAGTGCAAAACTCCCTGACCGTTTCCAATATCATGCTTTCCAGTGTAGTGTCCGATACCTTTGGCAAAAGTTCTCTGGCTATTCTTTCGCATCTGTTGAAACATCCTGAAGATAAGGACTTCGATTTTCGGCCGCTTTTACACGGCTCGATGCTTAAGAAGCAAGATGATATCGCCTTAGCTATTGACGGCACCATCAGCGATGTTCAGGCTGGTAAAGTCACCCTTTGTTTGAGCCACATAGATGATATTAAAAAGTATATTGCTCAGATAGAAGAAACGGCCATGCGCTTAGCTGCTTCTTACTTCGTTGCCCTACGAATTATCCAGTCTGTTCCTGGGATTAGTGAGCTTTCGGCACTTGCTATTCTCTCTGAAATCGGTGCCGATATGTCCACTTTTCACTCGTCCAAGCATCTTTGTTCCTGGGCGGGACTTGCTCCCTCCAACGATCAGAGTGCCGGCAAGAAAAAGTCGGTACGCATTAGTCGCGCTGGCGTTTACATCAAGCCCTTACTCGTTCAGTGTGCCAATGCAGCTATAAAAGATAAAGACTTCCCGCACTATCGCACCCGTTATGAAACGATTAAGCGCCGTCGTGGCCACAAGAGAGCCATTATCGCCATTGCTCGAATGATGTTGACGGCAATTTACCACATGCTTTCAACGGGTGAATTGTTCAACACGACACTCTACGAAAAATCACAGTGCAAACCTGGTTTCGTCGCTTCGTCAGAAGAACATGCAGTTAAACTATTACAGCGTTTAGGTTATTCGGTTGTCAAAATACCTGTGTCTACTTAACTTTTAATTGCTTAGGGATCTCTTTTTTTGACCTGCTTCGCAGGTCTGTTTAGGTGTGCCCATAATTGGGAAACTCTCCAACGCTTTTACACTTAGTTATTTTCAGATTTACTCACTTAAATTATGTTTCTCCAGAAACCAGCTTTTGAATCGTTTTTGAAACCTTTTCTAGTTTTTCCGGATTCCAATCTTCAGCTGATAGCCCTCGCGCCTCTTTTAGTAATAGTATATACTCTCTCTGTACTACATCACTTACTTTGTCAGCCGCTTCCAAATCACTCTTCTTGGTTGGAATTAGATTCTGCATAATCAGCCAATCGCCTAATACGGAAGTTTCTTTGCCAGGTTGTTGTGCATTTAACCAGTTATGGAACTCCCAGGCTTCTTTTGAATGTTTACCATTTGAACTCACTACAAAAGAAGATGTACTGAAGGTCGGAACTGAGGTAATTCCCGATGGTCCAACCGGAACAGGGGCTAAAGTAACATCATCATTTATGAGTTGGTTGGGTAGTTTGTTTTTCCAACCAGAAGGTAAAATCATCATTCCGGTCTTATCGAGCTCGTTGCCAAAATCATTTTGATGCCCACCGTAAGCACCGTTATTAAATCTAAATAAACCATTATCAATTAATTTTTGAACATTAAGGTTTGTAAAGAGTTTCATGGTTTCCGAAATTGGTTTATTAGGATTGTCTTGGGAGAAATCAAATCTAAATTCTTTTTCACTATCAGAATAAACGAAAGCAAGCCATGAATAAAGGAAACGAGCATCAGACCCGAACGGCATAGCAAAACCTACTTGTTTGGCAACTCCTAAAAACTCGGTCCAATTTACAGGTGGAGTCTTAATTCCAGCATTTGCAAATACAACGATAGATGGAATCCTTTTTCATGGCGGTAACCTTTTGAAATTCGCTCTTATACAAGGCGTTGACGCTTTTTAGCAACATCAGGGGTAAGACCAACATAAGTGTGATGATTTCTGATGCGCTGTAGCCCTCCTTTTTTTGAAATCCAACCTGGCTACAGAGTGTTTTGAACTTGAAAGTTTTCATCGCGTCGAATATGATGTTGTTAATAGAATAGCCGTGAGTATCGAGCACATTTTGAATTTCTTTGATGGGTTTCCGCATGATAGCACCTCGTTTTTGGATGATTTAGAGTAGCATCTTATTATACCAAAAACCTAGTGTTCATGCGGATTTTTGCGTTTTTTCGACCTGATTTGGGCCTTGATTTAGCCTAATTTTCTGGGTGCGAACCTTCAGAATAAGTTTCCTTATTTGTATCATCTAATCACATTTTGACCGTGAGAGGGATAACCAACAACCCACGAGGGTACCACGAAAGGGTGCCCCTTTTAATTATCTTTTAACTTGAAAAGAGTACTAAAGTATACCAGGAAAGATAATCATTTCGAATCCTTTAGCGATTTTATACTAATGCATCCCCCAATTTTCGACATTTATAAAGCAGAAACACACCTACTTATTGGTAAGTGTGTTTCTGCTCAGTGTTTACAAGCGATTCTAAAGCCACAGGGTATTTATTCTTTTTGCTGTAACCTTCAGGTAAATAAACATTTAGGTTCATGTCTTTTTTTAGTAATTTTTGTCGTTCTTCGGATCTGTATTTTGCCCAGTGGTTTTAGCTCCAGTAAGCTGTTTCTGAGGTTCCTTGGGAGTCACATCATATATATCTACATATATGTCACCCTTTTTCTTAAACCCATAATTCCCTGAGTTTTTTTAGTTTTTTTGAAAGATATATGCGATACAGCCCAAAAATGACAGTAATCGCTAACCCAACTCAGTAGCGTTGCATTAAGTTAGATCGTTATTTGTCAATGAATAATTTAGCTAAGATTAAGCTTGCTCGAATTTACTTTATTGGTGTATACAACCAGGTGGATC
>JAJZSC010000055.1 GCA_021849995.1 Bacillota bacterium
GGAACTGTTCTAATCCTGAACCTCTGGAAAAATGATATAATCCCTGTTCAATTTGAACCTGAACCCAGCCGGCATCGCGGAACTTCCAAACTAAGTTTACTTTAATCTCCTGTCCAATACATCTTGAAGGATTAGCAATAATTAGGCATAATAGCACGACAAAAAACAAAGGCACCCTTTTCACAGAACTCAGCATTTTTTATCACCTTCTTTTCGTCTGTGAACAGATTGCCCTAATTTGTTAGGTTATATTCCAGAGTCAGATATAAATAAACTTGTCTCTTGTTTAATAGGTAAAGGTACTCCAAAATGCTCGTAAGCTTTATTTGTTACCATACGTCCTCTCGGAGTGCGCTGTAAGAAACCCATTTGAAGCAAAAACGGTTCAACTACATCCTCAACTGTTTCAGACTCTTCACCTATGGTAGCAGCTAATGTATCTAGTCCCACCGGTCCACCAGCAAAGGTATGAATTATCGTTCTTAAGGTCTTCTGATCAATCAGGTCCAACCCTCTAGAATCAACTTCTAACTTATTTAATGCCTCATTGGCAAGGTTTCGAGAAACTACTCCGTTATCCCAGACTTGAGCATAGTCCCTAACCCGCTTAAGAAGACGGTTGGCTATACGTGGAGTACCCCGTGATCGTTTCGCTATCTCATAGGCACCCTCTTCAGTTATATCCAGTCTTAAAATTCCGGCGGTACGCAAAACAATTTGAAGTAATTCTTCAAAGTTGTAGTATTCCAGACGACTAATCACTCCAAAACGATCCCTCAGAGGTGAGGTTAGTTGTCCTGCACGAGTAGTAGCTCCTATAAGTGTAAAAGGTGGTAATGATAATCGGATTGATCTTGCACTGGGTCCCTTCCCAATCACTATATCAAGGCAACCGTCCTCCATTGCAGAGTAGAGTACTTCTTCAGCCGGACGGCTGAGTCGGTGGATTTCATCTATGAATAAGACATCACGTGGTTCCAAAGCAGTTAGTATAGCCGCTAGATCACCTGGTCTCTCTATAGCAGGACCAGAGGTTGTTCTAATACTTACACCCATTTCTGTTGCTATTATATTGGCTAAGGTAGTTTTGCCTAACCCTGGGGGACCATACAGTAAAACATGATCTAAGGCTTCTCCCCTAGCTAGGGCTGCCTGAATAAATATACTCAGGTTTTCCTTTACTTTTGTCTGACCTATATAATCTAACAAACGGTGAGGACGAACCATTTCCCCGTCCTGGTCTCCTCTTTGATACTCTGGGGTTATAACCCGCTCTTCCATCGTCCTACCTCTCTTTTTTCATCCTCGACTTCTAGGTTTCTTTTCAACTACCTGCTAGCTAAATAACGCAGAGCTAGTCTTACTTGCTCTTCTGTATTTGATTCATCAACTTGTGAAGACACTTTACTTAAGGCACTTTTTGCTTCATCAGAACTGAACCCTAACGCAAGTAATGTTTCCATTGCTTCAGATTGAAAACTCTGAGTACCTGCGGAGAGTTTAACGACTTCTGAGGACAAATGCTTAAACTTTTCTTTCAGCTCTAATATGAGCCTTTGAGCAGTCTTCTTGCCAATTCCAGGAACCTTAGTAAGGATATTAACATTTTCACTAGCGATAGCTGATTGTACTTGTGTCAAACTTAGAGCTGACAGGATAGACATCGCAGCCTTGGGCCCGATACCAGAGACCCCTAACATTTCCAAAAAAAGCTGCTTTTCCTGAAGTGTCGTAAATCCGAACAAAGTTACCTCATCTTCCCGCTGAAGCTGATAGGTATGTAGTATAAGTTCCTGCCCAGGACGATGCTTTGATAGCAAATCTATCGATACTACTAGTTCGTAGCCAACTGAATTAACATCTAATATTAAACGATCCGGATAGATTTCCCAAACTTTTCCACGCAACATCCCAATCATTTAGAACCCTCCACTCTCTTCTGCAGCGCAAGACTATGAGCATGACAAATCGCTACAGCCAGGGCATCGGCAACATCGTCAGGCTTGGGAATTTCTGTCAAACCGAGCAATGCCCTGACCATATATTGGACCTGTTGTTTATCAGCTTGTCCATAACCAACCACAGCTTGTTTAACCTGGAGCGGGGTATATTCATCTACTTTTATTCCCTGTTGGGCGGCAGCTAACAAGACTACTCCTCTGGCATGCCCAACTGACAAGGCAGTTGTAGTATTACGATTAAAAAAAAGTTCCTCGATAGCTAGTTGATCTGGCTTATACTCATCCATCAGTTCTTGAACATTATTATATAAAGACAAAAGCCTTTCTTCCAACGGAGTATGAGGTGGTGTTCTCCAACAGGAGTAAACAATTGGTCTAAGTCGGTTTCCTTCCTTGGATATCAAACCGTAACCCATTATTGCAGTTCCTGGATCAATGCCTAAGATAATCATGTTTCCCTTCCCTTCTTTAACTAAATATTTTCGACAGAAGGGAGTCGATTCCTGTTTTAGGCAACTATTATTCTATACTAAGTTCTTCCCTTGTGGTATCGATAAAGGACTGAACATCATCTAATGAACTAAATTCTGTCCGACGCGCTAAATCGATAGTAGCTAGTGACCAGTCGCTTATATCAACTCCGCTAAAAATAACCTTTTGATGTTGACCACTCCCGTATTGAACAACAAAAAGCTCATCATTTACTATTTGGAACTTATACCTTTCTTCTTTAAAGCCCTCGGTCAACTCACTTGTGGTTAAGCTTGCTTCTCCAACAGTTTCTTCAGGCCAATAAAACATAACTAAAGGTACTATCGCTCCTATGAATATTCCCAGCACCATGCACATTGAGGTCTGTCTGACTCTATTCACAATTATTCCTCCTAGCAACTATACTTAAAAGTATTCTTGCCAGGAGGATATCTGCTAAACATAAAAGCAAGAACTCCACTCTAAAAAATGTGGAGTTCTTAGACATTTCTAAAAAGGAAGGCATATGATTTCTCTTTGGATTTATAAATCATCCATTGAAATAGACTCTGCGAACTCAAAATTAGCGTAAACATTTTGAACGTCATCGTGTTCTTCTAAAGCATCCATCAAACGAACAAGTTTCTTCGCTTGCTCTAGTTCAGTTATTTCTACAGTATTTTGAGGTATTAGATTGATTGCGGCTTCTTCAACTGGTATTTGCTCATTAAGTAGAGCTTCCCTTACTGTTTCCATATCTTCGGAAGCTGTATAAATCTGATAAACCTCATCTTCGGTTTCCAAATCTTGCGCTCCAGCATCTAAAGCTAAGAGCATCAGATCATCTTCACTCATTTTAATATCAATAGGTACTGTAAGCTGGCCTTTCTCTTCAAACATCCAACCGACACAACCAGTCTCACCCAGGTTACCTCCATTTTTGGAGAAAATATGACGCATTTCCCCAGCCGTGCGGTTTCTATTGTCGGTCATGATAGTTGCCATTATTGCTACCCCACCAGGACCATATCCCTCATAGCGCAGTTCTTCGTAGTCTGTTCCTTCGCCGCCTCCTGCACCCTTTTGAATAGCCCGCTGAATATTATCATTAGGCATATTTGCCTTCTTAGCATTCTCAATCGCTATCTTAAGCCGAAAATTCGAATCAGGATTAGATCCACCAGCTCTAGCAGCTACAACCAGTTCCCTGCCGATTTTGGTAAAAACCTTTCCTTTTACGGCATCAGCCTTAGCTTTTTTATGCTTAATATTTGCCCACTTGGAATGTCCAGACACTGTTACTCCTCCTTCTAATAGTCCACAACAATTCTAGCATAACAAAAATTCCATTGTAAAGCTCTTATTACGTGGACTAGAGGCCTATGCCAGTGACCCTTGATCATTTGAACGATCTAAAGTTCTCAAATCCTTAAATAGCAACAAAGCGGTTACGAGAGAAGACAATAGATCCGCAGCCGGTCCAGCTAACCAGACACCCGTCAACCCGAAGAACTTCGGCAAGATATAGATAAAAGGAATAAGAAAAATTAATTGTCTTGATAGGCTTAAGAACAGGGATTTTTTTGGCTTACCAGTAGCCTGAAAATAGTTTACGGTGGCTACCTGAAACCCGATTATTGGCAGCATAATAAGAAATATTTTTAAGCCTTGAACCCCTATCCTAGTCAGTTCCACGTCATCCTTACTAAATAGAGCCATTAATGAAGCAGGGAATATTTCCGTTACTAAAAAACCCAAAGTAGTTATTACAGTTGCTGCAATAATACTCAATTTAAGAGCACGTTTAACCCGCTCATACTTTTGCGCACCAAAATTGTATCCAATTATGGGTTGCGAGCCTTGATTAATCCCAAATACTGGCATAAAAATGAGCATAATTATACCATTAATAATTCCAAGAGCAGCAATTGCCAAATCTCCTCCATAATAAGACAAGGTTTTATTCAATAGTACAGTCACAAAACTTGCTACTATCTGCATCGAAAAAGGAGAAAGACCAATAGCTATGATATCTTTTACGATAGTCGGATCAATCCTCAAATTCTTAACCCGCAACTTGAGTAAAGCGCTTTTACCCATAAAATAGGATAAAACCCAGATTGAACTAATCATCTGAGCAAGCACCGTCGCAAGGGCAGAGCCCTTAATTCCAAGGTGTAAACCAAATATAAAGATTGGATTAAGCACCATGTTTAATACTGCTGCCAGTATCATGGTAAGCATTGCTATCCTCGGATTACCCTCGGCTCTGATAAAGTTGTTCATCCCAAATCCGATTGCTTGAAATACTGCTCCCCAAAGTAAAACACTCATAAAATCCCTTGCATACGGAAGTACTTCCTGGCTAGCTCCAAGCAAAATGAGCAAATAATCCATAAAAATATAGGTTAGTGCAGATAATATAATCGAAATCCCAACCAAAAGAACAAAAGAATTACCAACTATCAGCTCTGCTTCGTCCTTCTTCTTTTGCCCAAGTCTAATTGATATTAGTGAAGTAGCTCCTATTCCTATTAGCATCCCAAAGGCCATCATAGCCAGGGAGATTGGGAAGGTAATCGCGATTCCGGACAGAGCTAAAGAACCTACCCCTCTACCAACGAAAATCCTGTCCATAATATTGTATAAAGCATTTACCAACATACCTATGATGGCAGGAACAGAGAACTTTACCAGTAATTTACCAATCTTTTCTTCCCCTAATTGAGCAGAATAATCCATGATAATCTCCTTACTTAACTAAATAATTGTCTTGATATTTGTCTTCATATCTGACTTTGAATATCGATCCTAACATTTCAGTTTGTTAACAGATTTATCTATTATATCAAACCCTTAATATTTTTTCACGTATTGCCTTTGGATAACAGTTTTTTACTTTGGCTGACATCTGTATTACCCTGGATAATTTCATACCAGATAGGATGATCTAAGTCCTGCTCTTATAGTGTAGGTTTTTTAAAAAACAGCAAATTTCAAACAAGATTAAAAAGAAAAATACATGAAAGTTATTATGAAATTAAATACTAATGTAGATTAGAAGGGGGGGAACAGGCTTTATATGAATTTATCTTCCAAAACAAAAAAATGGCTCCTGATTGGGTTGCCATTGTTGGTAATTGGCTCAGTCTTCATTATATCTCAATATGAACGCACATCTACCACCCATTATTGCGGAAATACTTGTCATATAATGAAACACCCTTATGAAACAGCTTTTCACAGTACTCATCGTGAAGAAAATGGAGTGGGGTGTAAAGATTGTCATATACCCCATGACAATCTGGCTGAACAAGTAGTATACAAAGGCTACTCGGGTGCACGTGATTATTACAAGAATACATTTGCCGAGCCCGATGTTCTTGAGACGAAGGAATGGAGCAAAAATATTCTGCAAAAAAATTGTATCAGGTGTCACACAACTTTGGTTGAGCGAATTAACGTAAGTGATGGAAAACGTTGTTTCGAGTGTCATCGTGGTGAACCACACGATAAGGCAATTCAATCATTCAGTACTGAAAAGATCTTTACATCGATTCGTTAGAATGGAGGTATCTGTATATGCACAAAACTTGGCAAACCATAACCCTGATTGGTCTTATCCTTATAACGGTCGGAGTACTAGTATTCGGTTGTGCTCAAAAAGCCCCTACCCCACCTACATCTGCCACTATTCCTGAGGGAGAACTCGATCCCGCTGTTTGGGGAAAGGTATATCCAGATCATTATGCCAGTTATCTTAAGCAAAAAGAACAAACTAAAGGAAATTCCAAGTATGGTGGTTCTGTTCCCGAATCGCATCTTAAAGAAGCTCCAATTCAGGTTAAGCTCTTTGCAGGGTACCCATTCTCAGAAGACTATAACGAAGAGCGGGGGCATGTTTGGGCTTTAGAGGATGTAACCGGAACCCAACGTGTAGGCCCCAAAACGATCAGTTCCTGCTGGAATTGCAAAAGCCCAAACGTAAAACCCCTTGTTGACAAAATGGGAGATTCTTTCTGGGCAACTCCGTTTGCCGATCTTAAGGACCAAATCAAACACCCAATAGCCTGTGCCAACTGCCATGATGCCAAGACCATGGCCCTGACAATTACTAGTTATCCTTTGTTGGATGCCCTTAAGACCAGGGGAATTGACCCGAGTAAATTTAGCCGTCAAGAAATGCGAACAATGGTATGCGCTCAATGTCATGTCGAATATTTCTTTAAACCGGACAATAAAAAGGTAACTTTCCCGTGGAAATACGGGCTAAAAATGGACGATGCTGAAAAACTATACGAGGAGATTAACTTCAAGGATTGGGATCATAAGGAAAGCCAGGCTCCCATGCTCAAAGCTCAACACCCAGATTATGAGTTGTTCTCTACAGGTGTGCATGCTGCCAATGGTGTAGCCTGTGCCGACTGCCATATGCCCTATGTCAAACAAGGCCAGACTAAAATATCTTCCCACCACTTGCAAAGTCCACTTAATCATATTTCGCAGTCCTGTCAAACCTGCCATAAACAAAGCGAATCCTACCTGAAGGATCAAGTAATCGGCACCCAAGATTCAGTCTTTAAGACAAAGGTTGCCCTGGAAACAGCACTCTCAGAAGCAATTGACGCTATCACCGCAGCATCCAAAAATTCTGCAGCAAAAGCAGACATGATGAACCAAGCCCGCTCACTACATAGAAAGGCACAATGGCGTTGGGATTATATATCAGCTGAAAACAGCATGGGCTGGCATAGCCCGAAGGAAGCACTAAGAGTTCTCGGCGAAGGCATAGATCTAGCACGTCAAGCCCAACTAAAAGCTAACTTAGCAATCGGTGCTGCGGCAGGAGGTGCAGCAGGAGCAGATGCCGGTAAAACGCCAGGATCTGGAACTGCAGTAGATGCAGCTGGACCTGGTGCTACTCCGAAACAACCATAACTAGAAGTATTGATACTAGTAATGCGTGACAGGATAGACAAAAGAGGATTAGCCAAATTGGTTAATCCTGCTTTTTTCAAAAAGATTAAATTATTTACTGACTTAAGCATATAAAGAGTAATCACGTTATGCAAAATACATTTTCCTTAGAGCTCTAGATAGAATAATCATTTAGCTTTAATAATTGTTACCTAGAACTTTATATAGCTTCAAGCGTGCTTTTAGCGAACATCATACAATTCGGTACTTAGATATCTTTCTCCTGTATCTGGAGCTACTACTACAATAGTTTTCCCTGCTCCGAGCTTCTTCGCCTCCTCTAGTGCAGCCCAAACAGCCGCTCCTGATGAAATCCCTACTAAAAGCCCTTCCTCTTTGGCCATACGTCGTGCGATGTTCATCGCATCTTCGTTAGAAACTTTTGTAATAACATCAAGCAATTCTCGATTCAATACGGGTGGTACAAATCCTGCTCCTATACCCTGAATCTTGTGAGGCCCTGCGTTTCCACCGGATATTACAGGGGAAGCAGCAGGTTCTACTCCCACAATTCTTAGATTACTCCAGTGCTTTTTCAGAATCTCCCCTGCTCCTGTTATTGTTCCTCCGGTTCCGATACCAGCTACGAAGCAATCTATTTGATCCATCTGATCTATAAGTTCAAGAGCAGTAGTTAAGCGATGGGTTTGTGGATTAGCCGCATTTTCAAATTGTTGCGGCATAAAGTAGCCCGGATTTTCCTTAACTAATCTTTGAGCCTCCTCAATTGCTCCTTTCATACCTTGAGACCCAGGAGTGAGAACAAATTCTGCTCCATAAGCTGCCATCAACATTCTTCTCTCAATACTCATTGTCTCTGGCATCACTACTATCATCCTATACCCCCGGTCAGCAGCAATCATGGAAAGTCCGATTCCAGTATTTCCACTGGTAGGTTCTATAATTGTACCACCGGGTTTAAGTAACCCCTGCTCCTCAGCTGCTAGAATCATGCCCCAAGCGATCCTATCTTTAACACTGCCACCAGGGTTAAAATACTCAAGTTTTACATAAACGTTAGCACAATTAGGTTTCAATAAACGTTTCAGTTTTACCAAAGGAGTCTGTCCGATTAAATCCGTAATTGATTCCACTACCTTCATATCAAAACACCTCAATTCATATCGGATTACTATGATTTAATTGTATTCGTTAGAGTTATTATTGTCAAATATAAAAAATAATTTTCAAGTTTAAGTATTTTCACCTGATATGATATTTCGCTCGTTAAATCGTTTTTCTACCTCATCTACCAGCGCTTCTACTTGGTGTGGTAACGGGATACGATTAACCCCTACAATAAACAAATTCCCACGTTGAATAGGTAACAGAATCTTTTCAACCTTAGCCGCTGAAACTACCGCAGCAACAGATGGAGTAATTTCTCCCAACATTCCATGAACTGTTACAATGCCGATTGATCCTACAATTAAATCTACTCTGTCTGAGTTAAAGCAAATTGCTGCTTCACCGGAAGCCCCTTCAGTGGCACCAGCCCGCAGCATCGCCCCCGTTGCTAAGGCATTTGTACCTAAAGCAAGGATTTCAAGATTAGGGATTCTTTTACGCAATTGTTCTACTATATGTTTTCCGATACCGCCACCTTGCCCATCTATTACAGCGACTCTCATGTTTCCTCTCCTTAAAAACAATTTAAATATATAATTCAATAGCTTAACAGATCCTCGGCAGGTGTTCTCCCTCAAGCATAGGAACTATACGTTTTGATCCAAAAACTGTCTCTAACAAAACAAGACCAGGTTCTTCATTATCAAGTACTTTACCTATACAAGCAGCGTTAATACCTAATGGATGCCGATGCATCCTTTCAAGCACATCTTCTGCTGCCTCCGGTGAAACAACAACCAATGATTTTCCTTCATTTGCGAGGTAAAGAGGATCTAAACCCAACATTCCACAGGCACCTTCAACCCCTGATTGAAGAGGCAGCTTCTCTTCTTCAATCATGATACAAACACCTGCTTGTCTTGCCAACTCATTAAGAGTTGTCCCGACTCCTCCCCGGGTAGGATCTCTCATGCATTTTACACCTTGCATGAAGAACTCGTCTATCAAGCCGTTTAAAGGTGCACAATCACTTATTACAGGGGTATCAAACTGTAACCCCTCTCTTTCAGATAATACGGCAATTTCATGATCCCCTATCGTACCAGTAACTAAAATTAAATCACCGGATTGTATGAAGGCTGGATCTACGGTATGGTTTTTTACGTAACCTATTCCAGTTGTGTTAATAAAGATTCCATCAGCATTACCTTTTTCAACCACTTTAGTATCCCCTGCCACCACACAAACTCCGGCTTCAGACGCAGTTTCAGCAATACTGGCTACTATCTTCTCAAGGTCCGAAATTAAAAATCCTTCTTCGATAATTAGTCCTACAGTTAAGAACTTTGCTTCTGCACCACTCACAGCAAGATCATTTATAGTCCCGCAAACTGCGAGTTTTCCAATATCTCCACCTTTAAAGAATAATGGTGATATGACAAACGAATCAGTAGTAACTGCTATAGATGGGCTACCAGGCACGATGGCAGCATCATTCATTTTATCTAAATAGGAGTTAGTAAAATGTTTCTTTAATATTGTATTTACTAGCTCATGGCTCAGTCTGCCCCCACTTCCATGAGCTAAACTTATTCGTTCCATTTAGTCTACCTTCCTTTGCCTATATCTATAAAAGGCTGAACACGCCCCCTCGGACGATACCATACATGGACCTACCGGATTCAGCGGTGTACAGCGCCTGGCAAACAGCGGGCATTCTTTAGGATCCATTCGTCCTTTAAGAATATCCCCGCAACGACAACCCGGTATAGCAGGAGATTCAAACTTTGGTAGGGAAAACTTTTGTTCCGCATCCCAATTTTCATACTCCCTCCGGATTTTAAGCCCCCCCAAAGGAATTACTCCGATACCCCGGAACTTAGCGTCAGATGGTTCAAACACTCTGTCAATAGTGGCTTGTGCTTGAGCATTCCCTTCCCTTTTTACAACCCGGATGTATTGTATCTCGATTTCAGCGCGACACTCCCTCCTTTGGCGGAGCAACATAACTATTCCCTCTAAGATGTCGACCCCTTCAAAACCTGCCACTACCCCGGGTGTTTTGTACTCTTTTGCCATAAACTCTATCTGAGAAGTACCGATTACTGCACAAGCATGGCCCGGATCCAGAAAACCGTCTACTTTAAGCTCCCGATCCTCTGCTAAAGTTCTAAGAACGGGTGGAACAAGCTTATGAAGAGAAAGAACACTGTAATTTCTTATCCCCTCTTTTTTAGCAATTTCAAGGCTTACCCCTACAGTTGGAACGGTTGTCTCAAACCCAACCCCGAGGAATACTACCTCACGGTCAGGATTGCTGCGGGCTATGTCCAAAGCATCTAAGGTTGAATAAACAATTCTTACGTCTGCTCCTTCTCCTCGAAGTTGCTGTAGACTTCCCTGACTTCCTGGTACACGAATCATATCACCAAAAGTTACGAGTGTCACTTTTGGCTGTTTGGCAAGATAAAGAAAACGGTCTATTTCACTGTTATCAGTTACACATACCGGGCAACCAGGGCCAGATATAAGTTTTATATTTTTTGGAAGTAATTCGCGCAAGCCATTCTTAGCTATCGATACAGTATGGGTTCCGCAAACTTCCATGACTGTAAAAGGCTTATCCG
>JAJZSC010000056.1 GCA_021849995.1 Bacillota bacterium
GTCCCAGCTGATTCAAGTGACTATTACGAGAAGTGGAGAGGCGAAATAGCCTCTCCACTTCTCGTGCACTCCTCTCTATAGAAGAATTCATGCGAACGGTACCCCTGCCCAGGCTATCGAACAAACTCTTATGCAATAGGCGGATCAAACAAATCCTGAGTCGTTGTATCGACGATGGCGATATCCTTAATAGCCACTAGATCGCCGCCGATGGAAGTAAAAATATTCTTCGTAATCGCCAGATTCATAAAGGTTTGGACCGCTGCCGCCGTCAAATCTGCCAAGGGATTAACGACTGAGTAACTTACCCCAGCCCCTAAAGCATTTGTAAAGGTCATACGTAGAACTTTTTTAGATACTGTACCAACTGCCATGGTCATTTTCTCCTTTCTTTCGGCTAAATAGCCTTAATGTTAGGCCTATTACTCGGCCAGGTCAAAATGGTTTTCTCGCTTGACGCTGATTAAAGGGTAATCAGATAGGGCTTGCATAGCAGTTGCCACATCAAAGATGTCTTGGTCCGTTGCTGCCGCTTTAACATTAATACTGCGGCTCGACAATATGGGACTTCCTGTTGCGGTCAAGCCTGTTTGAACTTCTAGTACCATAACGGAGTCTGTTTGTGAACTAATAACAGCCATCGATGTCACCTCCCTCCGGTTTTAGTCTCATTCAGTAAAAACGATTTACGGAACATATATTCCTATCAGGAACATCCGTTCCTATTTGCTCTAAGTATATTTGATCTACGAGCTACTTTCAATCCATAATAATTGCAACAACATTTTATCTGACACAACAAATGTCTCGAACAAATGTACGTTGTCGCTCGCAATTTTAATCATCAAACTATGCAACCCAAACCACCCATAACACTTCGTCAAGCAACACATGCCCTAAGTGGACTGTGCTGCAGCCTACAATACAGCTAGGAAAACAGTATCTCCTTCAGTTCAATCACTGTTTGGGTCCTGCTCCCCCGCTCGCGGGAATTTTTACGCTCGGTTCCCTCGCTTCAGATACCCGCTCGCTAAGTGTTCATTTTCCGTCTTGCTTGGGTCACCCGGCCAGAAGTTCCCTTTCTTTGGTCGGGAACAACTGGCCGTTTTTGCTTATCCTGTTTTGAACGAGCCCGCTGTTTGGGGTTAAAGATCCTGCCGCGCAAGTATCATCCCTCGTGCCTCGGTCTGATACCCACGCTAAGCGCGCGGTTATACTGCAGCCGGCACGCCGCTTGTCCTTTTTCAATTGAGAGGTTTTCACTTATAGCTAGTGAAGCAATTCTTGCAGCATCCCCGCTTTGCGGAGATTTCATTTACGAAGATGAGGATTAGAGTTTCAGTGAATGTCTTTAGCATACTAGCTGCCTTACTGCTGCGGTTGCAGAGATTGAAGATCAATTATTAAGCCTATCTAAGGTTAATAAGCTAAAAGTATTACGCTACCTTGAGGATATTCTTCGTAACAATTGAAAGTCTCTGACTTATCCTATACTTATACAAGATTCGGTGCCCGCTCCTTGCATGAATGGGAGCGGGCTCTCACGCCCTCACCCATACTGTCGCTTGGGTCCTGCCCGGGCCGGCTCATCCTGCCCGCTCCCGCTCGCGTAGTCTCCCCTATACGAGGAGCCTCCACGAGCTGAGATATCCTTTGCGGTCCTGGTATATCCGCTGCGGGTGATCTGGCCGAGTCCGGCCAGCTTCCCTCCGCTAAGCGCGCGGTTATCCTGCCCGCAGCCACACATTCCCTCAAAAATTTCGGGAATCCATGGGCCGCGGCCGATAAGCCGCTCTTTCCCTCCTGTTAGTCGGGAACAAGCTAACGGGAACGGCAGCCACGGCATACCACGCCTGTTACCCCACCATGCTTAACGCATGCTGGGGTAAAGCGGCGGGTATGCCGTGGCTTTTTGCATGACCGCGGTTATCCTGCTTTGGCTGGCTTGCTTTTGCTGCTGGGGTTTTACCCCAGCAGGCAAGTCTTACCAGCCAGTTTCGTCCGCTCAGAAAGTCTCCCCTAGTCGGGGGAGCCTTTCTGAGCTTGGCTATATTTTGCGGGTCTTAGCTTATCTCGTATCGGGTGATCTGGCCTATCCGGCCAGCTTCCCTCACTTGGCCCGCGGGAGCGGGTCCACCAGCCGCGCATACTACGTATAAGCGGCCAAGTTGCAGGTTAGAGCTCATCTCCGCTATGTGAGCGGCTTGGCTAAATCTTTAAGTCTAATCTTGCCGCTCACCAAACTAGGCACGCGGTTGCTGGGAGCTACGGGCAGTATAATGCGGCCCAGCGTGGGTATTGCTCCGAGGGCACGAGGAGGAATTCTCGCGCGGCAAAGACCATAGACCACGATCTAAGCGCGGTTAGCTCCCCGAGGAATCGAGGGGAGATCCACCGCGCGTGGGCAAAACCGGACCAAAAATGCAGCCCAGCCGGCAGCGGCCCGAGGAAGCGAGGGACGAAGCCGGCGGTAAGCCAGGATAAGCAATCAAAGCGAGCGGGTACCGCGACGATGTACGAGGAGCAGTTCCCGCGAGGGGCCGCGAGCAGGATGAGTCAGCCCGAGCAAGACCCAAACGACAGAATGGGTGAGGGCGTGAGAGCCCGCTCCCTATCATGCAAGGAGCGGGCACCAAAAAGCGGCTCTATGCAATACCCCTTTACTAGCAATAACACTTATAGCAGTAATACCGTAATAGCCATACTGCCCTTATAGTAGTCATACTATAGAAGCACGGGCGTGACGAGCTAATCCATAAAGATATATTGTCTCATGCTCAATATACTAATAAAACAACAAGTCGGCCCGTGGTCGCGGGCCTCGTCTCCTTGGCAGGATAACCACGGACTTAGCTTTGTTAGCGGGTTAAGCTAATCAGGTGAGAATTACATCGGACCCGCTAACATAGCGAACATAAGCTTTGACATGCACCCCGCCTTCGAGCGCTTTTTTCTGGCGCAGGCTTTGTCCGGCTCCACGAAGACACTGTCTTCGCACGGGTTAGCAAAGACGTGAAAGTACGAGGGCCGGCAAACCAAGACAGAAAACAAGCGCTGGGAAGCGGATGTGGACAGGATAAGCAATTTACGGAGTAGGCAGGCTCGAGAGCGCAACGAGGTACGAGTGAGCATCTTGATCCTGCCGCCCGGAGTAAATGACCTATGTAAGACCGGCTACCGCGCGCTAAGCGAGGGCCGGCTTCCCGAGGCTACGAGGGGAGACTGCTCGAGCGTGGGCTACTAGGACCACAAATGCCAACTCAGCAAGCGGGGGCTGCCCGGCTAGGGCAGATCACGCGAGCGGTGGCTGCAGGATGAGAATGTCCGAGCGGAGCGGGTACCGCGAAGGAGTGAGCGGTTCCCGCGGAGCGGGGCCCAGCTGCTACGGCAACTAAAAGAGCGGCTTTGAAGTGACCGCTCGTAAAGATAATTGTATCGGGATTAAATGATTTCTGTTTTGAATGTGTTTTTTTAATGGTGATTAAAAATCTTTTCTGGAGCATTTAGACCCGTCCGGAAAAATCAATAGCGTCCCTTTAGTTCACGAGCACGTTCTCTTTCAGATTCATACTGGTAGGAATCACCTATGCGACTGATAATTGCTGCTGTGCGAGGATACAAGAGTTGAAGTTTAGTTGCATAAGCATAGTATTCTTCTGCAATTTTCGCTTCTTCAATACCACCTGTTACAGCATATACGCCTCTTTGGTTTTGCCGACCAATTACGAAATTATTGACTAATTCATCTGAATGATTTTTCTCGAAAAAATCACGAACACATTCAGTTGGCCAAACACCATCTTCACCAATTGGTGCATAGGAAAGTATTGTACCAAAACAAATTGAGTGTGCCAAGGAATAATGTCTATTCTCTGCAAGAAGGTTCGCATCTTCTACCCATTTGAAGAACATTTGCTTATCAGGTTGCTCTGATTGATAGCTGCAACCGGGAATCCGATGTATTCGATGTAATGCATCGTAAGCATGCTGAGCCATCTTTTGACGATCAATTTCCCATGAATCAGACATATCATCAGATTTAAATGCTGCGCTGAGTAGCTCCATATATAATGACGGCTGAGTCAAAACTTGATCCACTAGACATTTAGGCTCAAATTCCATATCGAACGCTAATAGATAAGCGATTTCGAGTTTCGCAATTTCCAAAGAATATTTATCTGCCTCCGCATAGAGTTTTTTAAAAATCTCCTCAATGTCATAACTGGGTATACTACTTAAAGCTTTCCCGTTTGGTTCATCGCCTGGATTCAACTCAAGGGCTTTTTGCAGAATCGTAATAAGTGTAGGAATATCATTATATGAACTATATGCCAGCCAATCTATTAAAGTATATGGGCGATTATATTCTATCATTTTCAAAATGCACTGCTGTGAAAATTGGAAATTATCTAAGTCTAAACGCCAAGGATTCATAGTCTCCCAATAAATTCTCTGCGCATCAGTTGGCAAAGATTTTACTAAGTCAAATAGCTCCTCAGTTAGAGGCAGGCATACTAATAGCCAACCAGCATCTTTAGCTAGAAGCTCTGGCACTGTTGAAATAAATTCTGAAAGTCCATAATGAAAATATACTTTTGAAACTATCGCAGATGCAACAGTTTGATTTACTTTCTGCACTTGTTGTATATATTCCCAAACAAAGTGATTACTCAATACTTCTTCCGTCACAACTTCCGCAAATGTAGAAGTGTTTTCAATTTTAGGCAGTATCATAAATATTGCTTCCGGTCCATATTGAGACAGAGCTTCCTGTATCTTCTCTAATTGAAATTGTTTTATCCGTTCACGTTCAGTAGAAAAGTTGTATTCATTTTCCTTATATACCAGCGGATGCAATCCATTAAAATGATGATCAAAATAATGAATGTATTTTAATGGTGTTTCAGGCAGGATATTATAATAAAGTTCTTCTATTTTACTTATCGTTTCCTCTGGAATGCTCCAATCTGAATGAACAAACTTTCTATGTCTTCCAATAAATTTTGCCAGTTCAGAGCAAAGTTTAAGCAAATCATCTTCGTTCATTACAACAGCTTGTTCTTTACACTTTTTAATAACTTCATCCGTTTGGCTCAAAAATGCATTAAAACGGCTAAAGACAATATCCCAATCCGAAAAACAGGGGTTAATATTGTTAATGTGTAGTTGGGCAAGAAAGGTACAAGCATCTCTATATTCGCTTGGCGTAACCCTTATTTCAGGTATTTCAACATTTCTCCAACTAAATTTCGATATTCCGGTAGTAGTATGGCGGCCATGAGGTAATAACGCTTTTGCAAGGCTACGCGCCGTTTCAGGATGCTCCTTTAAAATTTTCTCTAACAAAATATTCCTTTCCTCTAGAGTAAATATGCCTTGTGGATGCCATAAACAAAAAATATTAGTAAGTGTGTTAGTAGGGGTATTGGAAAGTTTATATTCATACCCTTTATCCGCAAAACACATTAGTAATTTGACCGCACGACCGGCATATCGCGGGAGCCAAACTAGTTTTTCTAGAGCCCACAATAAATGAGTATAAAATGTCCTACCAAACATAACATCTTCCGGAATTTTAAACATTTCCCAAAACTCACTATCGGGCATATCAACTTCCTTTTCCATAGTGGAAAGGACGGCATTTGGTGTAGCTTCTACAAAAACAGGGATATAAGGAGCTATGGTATACCAGTCTTGCCACGTTTTTACCTGACTAAATACTTGTGATACCAGATACTCACATTCAGCAGTAATAGATGAAATTCTTAAGCCATTACCTGTGCCATCATCTTGTTCTACAATCATAATCAGTGAGATGATTAGGCCTCGTAATAGTTGTGCTGAGTAATCGGACTTCTTACCTAAAACTCCTGCCATATACCATTGTCTCTCAGGAAGGTCATATGTAGGATCCGCTACATCAAATACTGATAAAATACATGTTTTGAATCTTTGAAACATATCTGGAGTGAGTTGTTTCCAAAGGACATTCCACATCTCTGATATCGATATGCACATATACGAACCATCTACAACAAACAGTGGAGTATCCTCGCAGGCTATATAGGGACGCAGAAATCCGACGTATTCATTATATTCCAATCCCGACAGAGACTTAATAACTTCTTGATCCCCTGAACAATTTTCTTCCCAAGCACCAACTAAGAGTGCCGGTATTAATACCGATGCATTATCTATTACTGACCATCTCGGCACCTTTAAGTAAGGTATTGTTGTGATTTTACGGAATAATGCAGGAAAGCTTCGTTTTAAATCAGAAGCAATGCTATATGTGGCATTAGCATCATAACCTAGCTTTTCAAGTGCAATACGAAAAGTATGGTTGCTGTGTGCCTCGATAGCAACACGGTTGCTGGTTTTATTGATTAGATCTATTGGGGAATATTTGTTAGTCGGTAAGATATAACTACTTTTTCCATGAGAGATCACAGCTTGGGGGCAGAATGTCGGGATAATTACAGCATCTTTAAACTGAGTGCAAACAACATCCCACAATGATGGAGTTTGAACGATAATACAACGTGATAATAATTCCATGTATACTGGTTCAGCTGAAGAAACCAATTCTGCGGCTAATACTAAAACCGCTTCTACTTCTGATTCTGCACTTAGGACAATCTGTTTACCTCCGGCATTAAAGATATTAATAATATCTGGTACAATGGGCTTCCTGCTGCATGTAAAAAACTCAATATTCAATTTAGGGTCAGTTTGTTCAGTTACGTTTATCCAGTAGTCTTCCAAAGAAAGCAATCCATTCATATCGCGACCCATTATCCCAGATAGCCAAGCAGATACCGCCGGGCATGCCTCGAGCCACATTTCAAGATTGCATGCATCAATAATACGTACATCTTTCCAAATGTTTTCTGCTCTTTTTTGCGCAGTTATCTCCACTATCCCTGTTTGATGATTCCAAATTCGAGAACTTACAAAACAAAATGTTGTAGAAGATTGCTCGATACCATTAGGGTTCTCAGAGCGTTTTTTGTAATCACCATTAAATTTAGATAAAGTATTTTGATCTGTGCCAAATTCCCAAACAGACTTTCCCGAAGGGAAAAATACTGACTGGGTATCTGTATCCAAATATCCGTCATATCCACTATATTGGACTGCCTTAGAATGCGGAAAATGGTGTTCCATCATATTAACACAAGAAGCCAACAAAAGTCGCCAAATTAATTCAGGTAAAAGTTCCTGAGCACGGCGAGGTTCTCTTGTCGTCCATGCTTCTATTTCACTGGCTGTTATCCAATTAATACTCATAATAAGGCAGCTCCAATCAAATATTTTTCATAATTCGCTCAATCTATATTCTTTTTTATTTACCCAATCACACACCAAACCATCGATAAAGCATTCTCCATGATAGTTTTCTGCTAACTTAATTATTGCCGGTGATCTTTCGTTGTAAAATCCTACATATGCAACAATATTACTTTCTAATGATGTGATTATCACATAATGGCTCTTGGAGGGAGTTTTTTTCATTTTATCGATCATTGATTCAGCTGGTTTTAAGTAATCTATAACAAATTCTTTACATTGTTCTGGATTCAATATTGCATTGCGTATTGGATCAAATAAGTCGCTTAATACGAACTCCGATCCTTTAAAAAGTGCAAGAGTGTTAAATGCAGTTTTGGCATACAAAAAATAAAATTCATTTATGTTCTAATCAAGCTTATATTCATAGTTCTGCAGCAGTTTACCTTTCCACTCAGGTTCTTTGCCTTCAAGATTTTCACCAACTATATCCTTCAGGCAAAATAACGCAAGGTAGTCCATGTTTATCGTTTTGTGGGAAGTCGCTGCAAACCAATTGCCATTATAGGACCCAATATTAATAAAATGCTTATCGGTTTGAAATGGCATATAAACTAATTTATAGGAGCGATCTCTATTGCGCAGAAAACGAATCAGTTTTTGCCTAAAATCACAAAGAATTTGTTTCCCATCTTCGACCTCTAATGTTGTTGAAAAATACGTCGGCTTATAGGATGATTCAGCATCATTGAAGTCCATCTGCAATTGTGGAATCATATAAGTTTCACCTGCAAAAACGAAACCCAATTTAAAATTATCACCATTCAAATCAGTGTCTTTTAGAACACGTATGCTGGGAGACTTCACTTTTTTCACAATAAGAGTTCCTCTTTTGCCTGGCCCGACATTCTCTCTATTGACAGTAAGAAAGGTCTTACGTAAAGCTATTAATTCGATTGGGGAGAAAAACTCATTTGCCGCATCAGATACATACCCACGCGGCAGTTTTTCAATACCACCTAAGCCCGCCGGAATAACATGTTCTCTTTTTGTAAATTTTAAATCTGGTTTTGTTTGTTTAAGATATATACACTCCAACTTTTATTCACTCCCTACGATAAGTGGGACTTTGTTAACCAAAAGTGAGTATACGACAGAACCTCACATCCCTAAATCGAGACTTTTCTATCTATCACGTAAATACAATTTCCAAAATACTTTCAACATTTTTCTTTCATTTCCTGCCAAGATAACAAAGATAATCCAATAAATAACAATAACCAGGCCATTTACAAAAAACGACCTGGCGGGAGAGGCTATTAAAATAATAGTTAATAAGATCCTTTAAGTTGGCTTATTGTTTGATTAATTTCATCAATTTGTTTTTCAAGATTCAGGATTATATTATCAGAACTAAGATTTCTGCCTTTATAAATTATTTCAATTTTCCCCTGGAGAACGATGTGCTTTAATGTAATCTGGTCTACACATTTTTTTTCGAACCAATGAATCATTCTCATTTTTTAGTGTAAGAGTTATCGGAAGAATTATTAGGAACAAACAACATAGCGGACTGTGCTATAGCAAATATAGCAAAGTCCAGTCCGGGCAGCAGCGGCCCGAGGAAGCGAGGGACGAAGCCCGGCGGGTAGGCCAGTATAAGCAATCAAAGCGAGCGGGTACCGCGACGAAGTAAGAGGAGCGGTTTCCGCGAGCCGGGATTGGGCAGCCTACCCTGCCCGAGCAAGACCCAAACGACAGAATGGGTGAGGGCGTGAGAGCCCGCTCCCATACACATGCAAGGAGCGGGCACCAAAAAGCGACTAAATACAATACCAACTATACTAGCAATAACACCTATAGCTGTAATAACCATGCTGTCTTATAGTAATCATACAATATAAGCATAGACGTGACGAGGTGGTCCATGACGATATATAGCAGTAGAAGTAGCCTCAATAGGCTATACAAAACGAAAACAACAAGTCGACCCCTCCCTCGTAGAGAAAGAAGATCACATTGCAGATCTTGAGCGAAATGTAGGCCAGTTGACGATTGAAGTTGATTGGACGAAAAAAAAATCTCTGGAATTGCGAAACAGATATTCGTCGTACGGAATTTGTGGAACACCATCATGGCCCGATAGGCTCGGATTGATGTCTGGACTGTGTTTTTATATTATATCCGTTCGCGAGAATAAGTCGACAGTAATTTTTAGGGGTATTTCCGTCCTCGGAAACATATCAACCACATTATTATAGTTCGGAAACAAGTCAATCTTTAAGCCGCCAGTACCTCATAACGGATCTAAAAAACTTTAGACACCTCGGACAATAGCTTAGAAATGCTGTCATCCACATTTCTAAGGTCAACGAATGAAACATCAACCTTAACGTTGTCATCGGAGGCATATCTGATATCATTTTTGCTAACGGCATCGGTATGAGGATACACTAAGATGATGCAATCTGCCTCGTATTTTTTACTGTAAGCGTACATCTGGTACATATCGGACTGCGAAATACCGCTGTTTCGGGCATTGTCTGAGAGGAGTTTCCATTTAGTGTCCAGAACGACTGTATGCCCATCGAATTCCAATACAATGTCAGGACGGA
The DNA here is from genome assembly GCA_021849995.1 of Bacillota bacterium. Classification (GTDB taxonomy): domain Bacteria; phylum Bacillota; class Desulfitobacteriia; order Desulfitobacteriales; family Desulfitobacteriaceae; genus JAJZSC01. The sequence continues at coordinate 9,906 of JAJZSC010000056.1, forward strand.
GGGCGAAGGCACGATTCGGACTATCAAACAAGCTGTACCGGGTGTCCTGTGTCCGCAAATTGATCCCTTTACCGATGTGCTTACGGAACTTTGCCGCAACAAAACTCTCGAACACCTTTTCCATTGGGAAAAGAAGTGCGAGTGCAACCTCACTTCCAGCAAAGGCTGTGAAACTGTTCCCTCGCAAAAAAACACGACACCACGATAGAGCCTTGTGGTAATGATTCATACTACGGTCGACAAAGCACTTCGATAAGTCCGCATCATAACTTGCAGAATAATCCACACCATCAAAGAAAGTCAGTAGCCGACTAGCATACAAGCGGTTTCGCCCGTCACTCGTAGCTTTAAGCAGAAAACGGAGTGTGGATTTTATCAAGCGGTTTTCTGGTCTGTTTATGTTGAAATCATCGTAGTGGAGAAAAAAACGTTCCTTACTCACAAGATTGTATTTAATGTTCTGGGAAGCTAACAGCTTCCCTTTATAAAATCTCTCATTTGATTCAACGGGTGTATATGCTGATTTTAGCCCCTGCTTCGTGAGAACAGTTATCTCGTCGAGGAACATTTTTATAAAGATTTCGAGAAGGCTCAGGCGGTCGGTGTGGAGATGAGAAACATTGAAATCCTTAAACGTCACATCATTCAGCGTTTTTAGCATCTCAAGAAAAATTCGCTTCGTGTCTTCCTCTGTGATGTTTCCGCCTGTGATTTTCGGAAGAATCTCAATAACCGTCCCATCAGTCATCGTTATCAGCCCAACATAATTTCGAGCAGTTATGATCTTGCCAATGCTACGGCGAGCGGATAGCGAGAGCAGTTCGATCGCCTCTGTTTCTGTATCAGCAATATTAGCAAGGATAAAGGCTTCCAGTGCGTCAAAGGTCTTTTCAGGCAGTGCTTGATATCCGTATGCTGCTGCGCCACGCGTAAACCCACTGTATTCAGTTATGGTGTAAGTCTTGTTACAGGAACGCATAGGCATCAATCCTCATGAACGCCTCGCTGTTCACCTCATAATATTCAGGAAAGTTAATATCAGCATTCCCAAACAGCTTAACAGCATCGGTCTTTTTTACGATGAAGCGGGTGCTATCATCGGGCTTTTGATTATCGCCCAATACAAGTTGAATTTTCTCATAGTCATCATAGAAATACTCTT
>JAJZSC010000057.1 GCA_021849995.1 Bacillota bacterium
AACTCGTTCCTATCAGGTGTATCCGGGTCAAGACCAATGTCGATCTTTCCACGGTGAGAATCAATGGCATTAAATATTACGCCCAGGACTTAGAAAGCAAACTCTTTGTGCCGGAAAGAAATAAGCTTATTGCAGAAACCTACTTGAATTATGTTCGGGATAAGAAAACCGTGGTATTCTGTGCTTCCGTACACCACGCTCATGAGATTTCTACCTTGTTTAAGCAACAGGGAATTAATTGTGAAGCGGTTTCCGGTTCTATGAAGTCAGCAGAAAGGTCACGGATTTTAGATCTTTATGAAAATGGGGATATCCAAGTCTTATGTGCCTGTGACCTATTAAACGAGGGCTGGGACAGTCCTAAAACAGAAGTTTTGTTTATGGCCAGACCGACGCTTTCCAAGACACTTTATGTTCAGCAACTGGGCAGAGGGATGCGCAAGTGTGCAGGGAAGGACTACCTGATGGTCTTCGATTTTATAGATAATGCGGGCTTGTTTAATATGCCCTATTCTCTGCACAGGATGTTTAACCTGAAGGAATATAGGGCAGGAGAGTACGTTGTCGCCTCACAGAAACAGTTTGAGTTGGACAGAGATTTAATCGCCAGGGGAGAAAAACCTTCTGTTTTTCTGGATTTCCCGGTGACCGCTGCGGATTACGAACTGATTGATCTCTTTAACTGGCAGGATGAAGTGAAAGGGATGATATCTCAGCTGGAGTTCGTGAGGATGGTCGATGTGCAAACAGAAACCATCGAACGGTATTTGCGTGAAGGAAAGATAACACCAGATTTAGAGGTACCCTTCGGGGATAAAAGGAGCTTTAAATATTTTAAGGAAGCGACCGTGGATAGCTATGCTAAACAGTACGGCTGGGAGCTGATCAATCCTGCCAATATGAAAGGTAAGTTTATGGATATGGTCAGGACCATGGATATGAGCTTTTCCTATAAACCGGTACTGCTCAAGGCCATGCTTGAGCATGTGGAGGCGAACGGAAGAGTTAGGGTCGAGGACATCGTTGATTATTTCATAGATTTCTATAGCGCTAGAAAAGAGAGAGGGCTGGTGGTCGAGAAGAAATCCAGTCTGTATTGCAAAGACGGATATACCCGAAAGGATGTTGAGAGGAATATTTTTAGCAATCCGTTTAAGCGGTTTGAGGATATGCGGTTTATGAGCCGGTGCCGGGATGTTGAGTATGTGGAGTTTAATCGGCATGTTTGGAAGAGGATGACCCCGGAGGAGAAGGACTGGATTGTTGGGTGGTGTGATGAGAAGTTGGAGAAGTACTATAAGAAACGAGTTTAGATGCTTGGACTAGAGTTCTTTTCGCCATATCTTAAAAGAAGCTTAGGGTCTCGAAGACGATTAGTGCTTTGAATACGTTAAGAGAGGGAAAGAGGGGGGAGACATTCAATGATAAAGGCTTTCATGGAGCTATGGTATTTGTGGCTTTTAGTTTTAGTTGTTTTTGTTTATCGATTATATAAGCCCAGAATTAAAGGAATCATTGGTGAGAAAACAATATCGGCGTTTCTAACAAGGTTAGACCCCTCAAAATATAAGGTTATAAATGATTTGATGTTGAGAGTTGATGGGAAGACGTCCCAGATAGATCATGTGGTCGTGTCAAATTACGGGATTTTTGTAATAGAGAAAAAGAACTATAAAGGCTGGATTTTGGGAGATGAGAACGGGGAGTCTTGGACGCAAGTAATTTACAAGCGGAAGGAAAAGTTTTTTAATCCGATAAGACAAAACTATGGGCATATCCAGGCACTGAAGCAGAATTTGCAGGAATACCTAGAGTTGAATTACGTGCCGATTATTGTCTTTTCAATAGATGCTGATTTAAAGGTTAAGACAAATACCAGAGTTATATATTCAGTAAAATTGCTTAAAACGATTAGAGAGTTTACAGCGGAAACCATTACTGAGCAGCAAAAGGAAGAGATATATTCAAAATTACTGGCTCTAAATGTAAGAGATAAGGAAGCCAGAACTCAGCGTGTCGAAGGAATATATAAAAAGAAAGCTGAAGTAGAGAACCAAGTAAGCGCTAATAGTTGCCCTAAATGTGGTGGGGAGTTAATCACCAGAAAGGGTAAATATGGAGATTTCAAAGGGTGTAAAGATTATCCGAAGTGTAGGTTTACAATTACTAACTAGCAATGAATCTTGATTTTGGTGAAAGTTGAGTCACGAATATAAGTGTTGATAATGTCTAACAATAGGGAATTTGAATCCAAAATAGTATAAGTATTATTTTTGAGGAGAGTAGAATGGATACTGCTAATATTTCAATAGAGCTTCATGACTCAGTCAAAGAGAATTTGTTATTTAATTCTCTTTCGGAACTTGAAATATCAAAAACTACCATATTTAAATATGGAATTCTAAATGAAGAAGTACCGAAAAAAATAAAGGAGAATGATTTTGAGTATTTAGAAAGCAAAATACCATTTTTATATGGACTTTATTCTGACTTTGTAGAACTTAAAGCAGGGAAAATAATTAGTTTAGCTGATGGGGAAGTTTCAAAAAGATTATCTGAAACGATAGGTGTAGGGGTAGGGTTATTTTACACGACAAAGCTATTAAAGGTTAATCCGAATATTATTAAAAGAATACCTTCTCCTAAAACTCAAAAAGGAAAGTATTTAGACTTTAAGTTTACAAAAGAAAATGTGGAATACGAAGTTGAAACAAAAGGAACAGTATACCACAGCAAATTAAATTCTATAATTGAAGATGTTCAAGGGAAAAAGAGAGATAGCAAAACAACAGGGTGTAAATACGGGGTTATTACATTAGCTAATAAGGAAGAAGATAAAAAACCTTCAAAAATAGTGATTTGTGATGACTTAAATAATAAAAGATCAAATAAAATTTATTTTTTAAATGATTATTTTGAATACTATAATTTATTTCTAAGCTTTATACTAGATTCAACTTACTACAATAGGTTAGTAGCACAAATAGATAGAGGGAGATTAAGAAGAAACGTTATAAAGACTAATAATATCAAGGGAGAATATATTTATAACGGAGTGAAATATAAAGGACAGTATTTCGATAGAAGATTAGTTTTAGATTACATAGCAAATTATTACTCAGTTGATATTAAATTAAATGTGCTTTTCAAACTATTAACAAACCAATTAGGAAGACAAAAATATTTTCTAGGATTAGATCCAAAAATTATAGATTATCTGAACAATAAAGACGTTATTGGACTTAGAAAATATTCACAAGAAAGGGCTTTTATCGAAGAGTCCAAAAAACGGCTAATTAGAGATATTGATGGAGTCATTTTCGTTAGTAGTAAAAGTGGTGGGGACAATCAAATTGAGAAGAACTTTGGGGAAAACGAAGTAAAAGAAAGGCTTTCATATATTTTAGGTTCCATAACTAATACACCCCATGAATGTGGGGCACCGTGCAGAAGTAAGGAAAAGGAGGGAAAACCTTGCGAAAAATTGACTTTTAGAGAACATTGCCATTTTCATCGAAATTAAGTCTGTGTATACTGTTTCCAGCGTCTTCTAACATGGTATTTTCTCGGGTTCATCCACCCAAAGATATGATCTACTAATCGTTCACTGCGTACAGGCAGCCTTACCAATACAAACTTAATACCAGAAATAAATGGAAGATGATAAGAGGCTGATATACAATAGACTGAATGAGTTTTCATTATCATAGATCCCGCAGATAGTTGCATAGGATGACTTAAATGAAAGATGCCGAAAATATTATTATTCTTTGAGCAGATTAGAAAGATCTATGGAATTGGGAACGTATTTTATTACAATAAACTCACCTATTAAAGGAAATAATACTATCATGGCGAATTAAATTCACATTAATAAACGAGGTGAGTAAATGGCACGTGGTGATTTATTGAAAAAACTCCTTGTAGCTTATAATCGAGGAGAAGATAAGGCTTTTAAAGAAATATCAATGGAAATTATAAAAGACGAACGCAAAAAAAATCATAATGTTTTAGCAGACCAATTACAAAGAATTTTATACTCTGAACATTCTACTAACAGAATGTTCAGGGATTTCACTAGTCTTGCACTCGTACCTAAGGATGATGACGAAGTTCCTCTTATCGAAATAAGAAAGAGTAATAAATACCTCGATGACTTGATAATATCCAAAGATAATAAAACTATATTAAATCAGATATTAGAAGAGTACTGGAATTCTGAACGAATCAAATCCTATAATCTCAGACCGAAATTAAAACTTTTATTTTGCGGTCCCCCTGGTTGTGGAAAGACTTTAACCGCTGAAGTGCTGGCAGGCGAATTAGGTTTGCCAATTGTTTATAATAGATTTGATTCCATTATCTCATCTTATTTGGGTGATACTGCAAGTAATATTCGAAAAGTTTTTGACTTTGCTAAGAAAGATACTTGGGTGTTACTTTTTGACGAATTTGACGCAATTGGAAAGAGTCGTAATGATCCAAATGAACATGGTGAACTAAAAAGAGTAGTAAATAGCTTTTTGCAAATACTTGACAGTTTTGTTAGTAATAGCTTAGTTATTGCATGTACAAACCATGAAGGAATGCTAGATACAGCAATTTGGAGAAGGTTTGACGAAGTAATATATTTTGGACCACCATCGGATGATGATATTCCATTATTGATTAGAAAAAAAACACTAGGTTTTCATTTAGGAGAAATAAATGTGGAGAATTATATTGACCAACTTTCAGGGTTCACACATGCTGACATAGAAAGAATTTGCCACGAAGCAATTAAGGCATGCATATTAAAAGATAAAGATTATTTAACCGAAGATGTCTTTTCACAAACAATAAGAAATCAGCGTCGAAGACTAGATATATATAGAAATGAGGGGTGAAGTAATTAATGGCAGGGTACGAAAATCTGCCTCTTGTTAGAATTGAAATTGTATATGATAGAAAGAAGAGGCCAGGATTCGGTAGTGCACCAATACGAGAATACGTACAACATGCCGAGAAACTTGAGACCGAAATTGAAAATTTATTAGAGGCTTTTAAGTCAAAACCACTTCCAAGCATCATAAAACCGGAGCTGATTTTAAAAGTCAAATACGATAGTTCCTTGAATGTTGATGATCTAAGGAGAAGTGGTTTGCACATTCTTGGTGGTGACCCAAATAACGCGTTAATCCTTTTTGCCACAAAAGGCGATTTAAGTGATTTCACCCAGAGGCTAAACGAGTATAAGGCCGGGCCTAAAGATAAAGCCAAAAACCCTGCATATAATAACTTCTTTGCAAATATTGAAAGTGTTACTTATCTGACACGGGAAGATAGAATTGGGGCAAAGCTAAAGACAATTGAAATTGAAGAAGAATCGTTTTACTGGATAGATATAGAACTTTGGCATCTTGGCGATAAAGTAAAATCAAGGGAAAAGATGGTTGAAATAAAAGATTTTATCGCTGCTTCTGAACAAGGAAGAGCGACAGATGATTTTATAGGGTCAAGCTTGTGTCTCATTAGAGCAAATGTTTCTGGAAAGGTAATTAATGAACTTTCTGATTTAGATATTATTTATAGAATAGATTTACCTTCTAAGCCAACGTTCTACCCTCGAGACATAATTAATATTCCAATTGAACAACTGCCAAAACCAAAAGCGCCATTTGAAGATGCTCCAGGAATATGTGTTATAGATAGTGGGGTTTTACAAGGAAACCCATTTTTGGCTAAAGCAATTGGTGACACTAGTACTTTTCCAGGCTCTCTAGGAGATCCTACGGATGTCAATGGACATGGTACTTTAGTAGCTGGTATAGCGATATACGGAAATGTTCTTGATTGTATTTTAAATGATAGTTTTCAGCCAGATGCAGTATTATATAGCGCAAGAGTAACTAATGAGTATAACTGCTTTGACAATGACAAATTAATTACAAGCCAAATGAGAGAAGCAATTACCTACTTCTATGAACAATATGCATGTCGTATCTTCAATATTTCCCTTGGAGATAAAGATAGACCGTTTGTTAATGGAAAGCAGCCAATTTGGGCTGCTACTTTAGACGAATTGGCACGCGAGCTTGATATAGTAGTAGTTATTTCAGCTGGTAATTATGACTTTAATGGTGATGATGTTGAAAAAGCACTTACCGAATATCCTAGTTACTTATCGACACCAGAAGCAAAGATTATAGATCCTGCTAGTGCAGCATTGGCAGTTACAGTAGGTTCAGTTTGTCCTGATGGTGGACCAATAGCAAATTTATACCGAATAGAAACAATGGCTCATAATCGTCCAATAGGAGAATCAGGATTACCCTCTCCATTTACGAGGTGCGGACCTGGGGTAAATGGAATTATTAAGCCTGAACTGTGTGAGGTAGGTGGAAGTTTAGTTTACAATGGGCTAACCCACAGAACTACTATAGATCAAGGTCTTTCGGTCCTTTCAACATCAAAATATTTTCCTGAACGGATTTTTGACACAGACATAGGGACAAGTTTTGCTGCACCTAAAATAGCTAATCAAGCTGCAAGAATATTAAGAGAGTGGCCTAGTAGTAGTTCCGCCAATTTGATACGTTCTCTTCTAATTCATTGTGCAGACATACCATTTCATATTGCAAAAAAATACTATACTATAGAAGAAGCACTAAATGTTTATGGATATGGTATTCCGGATGCTCGTAGAGTAGTGAATTCATATGAGAATCTAGTAAATTTATATGCCGAAGCCGCGCTTGACCTTGATAAGATGCACATTTACGAAGTACCTATACCCAAACTATTTAACCAAACTAAAGGTGATCGCAGAATTATTGTCACTTTAGCATTCAATCCCCCTGTTCGTTATACTCGCCTAGATTATTTAGGTATAGAAATGTCTTTCAGGTTAATCAGAGGTAAAAGCTTATCTGAGGTGGCGGAAAGTTTTAGGGCAAGAAGAAAAGATGAGGGCAAGGTAGATACACTATCATCATCCAAATTCGAATGCAAAATGTTTCCTGGAGCCCAGTTGAGGGATAGAGGAACAGTACAAAAGGGCATTCATACCATAGGGAAAAATACTATTCTAGGGTACGGAGAAAATTATTATTTAGTTGTCCGCTGTGAGAATAACTGGGCAACAGAAGAAATGGCACCTCAAGATTATTCAGTTGTAGTTAGTGTAGAGCATTCTAGTCAAGAGGTTAAATTGTACGAAGCTATAAGAACTAGAGTTACTCTGTCAACAAGAGAAAAAATTAAAGTTAAAAGAGTTAAGATAAAACTATAAAATCTGACCTATTATCTGAACTTTACAAAATACATATTACATAGCTCTGAAGGACTTAACTAATATCAGTCCCATATTAGAGGTGTAGCATGTCAGAAGTCATCTATGGCCTATATGAGCAAATCATTAACGGAATCATCAACGAAAACCTGAATAAAGTGGATCAACAACTTGTCATAAAAGATACTCAGCCCCTGGATTCGGCTGAGTCTTCTAAGATTCTGGCAGATTATCTGACTAAAATTCTACGCGAGATTTTCGACTATATTGAGGATGGGGACTCTGTCGTCAGAGATCGTGTCAATTTAAGTAATGGTATATTACAGTACATAGCCGAGTGTATTCAAAAAGGAAGCTTTAGCTTTAAAAAGGATCAGGAGACCCTAAAGCGAGTTGAGAGTTTCGTGATAAGTCAGGATGCCCAGCTCTTATTAGCCCTAATAGACAAGAAAGCAAGCAGACCAAAAGCTTTACCCGCCACTGAAAAGACCGTGAGACCAGAGACCTCTATCTCAGAGAACTCCCTCTTTACTGGGGCGGTCCATGAGCCGAGCATGATCTCGGAACTTAAAAAGGAAATCTTAAGCAGCGACAGAATTGATTTTCTTGTCTCATTTATCAAGTGGAGTGGCTTGCGGCTAATCATCAATGAGCTGACTCAGTTTACAATGGGCGGCGGCAAACTGCGGGTGATCACCACTTCCTATCTGGGAGCCACGGATTTTAAAGCAGTTGAACAACTCAGTAAACTGACCAATACTGAAATACATATTTCCTATGATACCGAACGGACTCGCCTTCACGCCAAAACCTATGTCTTTTGGAGAGATACAGGCGTCAGCACCGTTTATATCGGATCGTCGAATATCTCTGAGTCAGCCATGACCAGCGGATTGTACTCGGCGGAACTTGTCGTTCCGCGTAGGTTCCAGGTACCTTCGCGGAACGACAAGTTCCGCCGAGTATTTTCTATAGCGTGCATCTAGGAGAGAGTATTTAGGGGGAAGAAACGTGGACGTTGAAAATCAGGGCACTGAGGGAATCAAAAAAAATATAGAAGAGTTTGAAAAGCTTTTTAATGAATATTACATGCATCTTTTACTATTTATTGAAGGGAAATATAGGAAGGAAGATAATCCGTATTATCTCTCTCACCCAAAACTTGTATTAGATTCAATTAGACTTCAAGCAAGTTTCTTTAAACTACCAGATGAAGTGCAGGAAAGGCTTCTTTTACTAGACTTTGAAGTATTTATGCATTGTGACAACGTAGTCGATCTCTACTCATTTAGAGATTTTTTATTGGAGAATTATCGCTACAATAGAGCTACTACAATTGCAGAAAGAGTAGATTCAGAACTTAAGCTGGTTCGTGAATTTATTGATAATGATATTCTAGGAAAATACCACAATTTGCCTAAAAGGAAATTTGATTTCTACCGTCAAGAGTCAAATGTGAGTTTACTCCTTGAGATGGATTATTATAGAAAAACAAGTTCAGTAGAAGATAAGCTTAGTTCTCAAAGTGAACTGATTTCACCTAATGTAGAATTAATCCCACAAACAGAATTAAATATTAAGACTGCTAACAATGAAGAGCCCAAAGATATATTTGGTAAATACAACGAAATGGTTTCAAAAGGTACGAAATCAATTGATTCAACGCAAGATTTTGTAAGCAAAGGCATCATGTTATTTAACACCATAACAAGCCTATTTAAATAAATAACGCTAATATCATCTAAGATGTTATGACAACTTTATTACAATACAATACTATAACGACTTTTCGCTTTTTGTATTTCTTTTGGGTCAGTGCCACTCTACATAACATAGATTTTATTATCTTTATAATCGTAAAGATTATTTGTAATGGCTTTCGGACTCAATGGGACTTAATTCAGATGTCACAGTTTTTCTTTATCCATATAACCGTTAGGCGATAATTAGAAATTCCGATAGCTTAAGTTTAGGCATAAAAGTAATAATAGAAACTTTACTTTGCTAGAGGTTACTCCAAAGTGAATATGCAAAGGAGAAAATATGAATTATTTTAAAAGAGTTTTTAGCATAGCAAATTACAAATTTTTAGTTAAAGAATTATCATTGATACAGTCTGATGTGGCAGAACGTTGTATATGTGCATCATTAAAACCATTTATAGAAAAAGAAATACAAAAAAATAAGAAGTATCAAAATTATCATGTTGATGTTGAATATAATAGAAATGCTGGTCACGTAAAGACAATTATTAATGATAAAGAAGAAATCATTAATATTACTTGTGATCTCATAGTCCATAGTAGAGGAGAAAATGAAAATTACGATAATTTATTAGCTTTAGAAATGAAAAAATCCTACCGATCAAATGAAGAAAAAAATCAAGATAGAAATAGATTGATAGCGTTAACTAAATCTACAAGTACAAATGAAATTTGGTCTTATGGTGAAAAAACTTACCCAAGACATGTTTGTGGATATTCATTGGGTATATATTATGAAATTGATTTACCTAATGAGATAATAATAATTGAATATTATATACAGGGAAAGTTAGTAGAAAAGTTTGAGAAAAAGTTTATTAATGTAAAAAAGAAAAAAAGAAGATTATCCGAATAGTTTCTATAGGCTGTTAAGCTAAACATCATTGACAATTCGAAGGTTAGTTGTCCTTCGTGACTTAGTGGTTTGGGTTAAATGAAGTATGAATTGAAAACCATTTTATAATAGACGAAAGGTATTATAGATTGCTAGACTATACGGTCTGGCCTTTTTGTTTTTTTATGAAATATTTCCACGATATTAGGAGGAAATCAAGGAAAGATGTGGAAAGTTTTATACGATAACCCAAGATAAAACATTAAGTCGAGGCAACTAGATTAAAGATTATTTGAATTTAATTACCAGATTATGTTTTAAGGAGAAAGAAAATGGCACTAATTCAACCAGAACAATTTAATAAGATTGATAAGTATAAAAATACTGTTCATAAACCTACTGTCGCAACATTTACTGTATTTGAAGAGAGTGGACAAAAATATTTTCAGATTGATACATATGGAACTGCAGAGCGTGCGATGCCGGAAAAAGTGAGCCAATCAATTCAGCTTGATAAATCGATGGCAAAAATCCTTCTTGATATTTTGAAACGTGAATTTTCATTAGGTTAAGAGACGGCGAATCATGAAAAGTATAATCCTGCCGCCGCATGCATCGACGCTTATTGAGTCTACTCGCGCTATCGGCTATACATTAGAATCGGCAATTGCCGACATTGTGGATAACTGTATCACGGCATCGGCTTCGTGCGCAGAAATCTTCTTCTTCCCGATAGGGGATTCATACATAGCAATACTGGACAACGGTTACGGAATGAATGCTGGTGGGCTTGAGACTGCAATGCGCTATGGCAGCCAAAATCCGAATGACAAACGAGCGGCTACAGATTTAGGTCGTTTCGGGCTGGGGTTAAAAACAGCTTCTTTGTCACAGTGCCGTACATTAACAGTTGCCAGCAAAAAAGACGGCAGCATTGAAGTCTGCCGCTGGGATATTGACCATGTAATCAAAACTGGAGATTGGTCGCTCATTGTGTTGGAAACTGAAGAAGAAATTAACACAATACCTCGTATTGATAATCTGCGTGAATTTGAAAGCGGCACACTGGTTGTGTGGCAGAACCTTGACAGGCTCAAAGTCGGCGAATTGAATTTTGACCGCTCTATGGGCAGAAAGATGGATGATGTCCGTGCCCATCTCTCTTTGGTTTT